>NZ_JBFRDW010000129.1:0-10972 GCF_052113985.1 Pseudoduganella sp. RAF53_2
GGGCGAGCGCACGGCGAGCGCGTGGCCGCTGCCTGCGCCTTTGCCCGCGCCAAGCTGCGACAGGCGCGCCTGCGCGCGGGCCGCTTCGCTGCTGGCGGCTTCGTAATCGCTGCGCGCCTGATCCAGATCGCGCTTGGCGGCGATGTCCGAGCGGTCCAGTTCCGACTGGCGGTCCAGATTGCGCCTGGCCAGCGACAGCGCGGCCTGCGCCTTGCCTGCGTCGGCGCTCGCCTGCGCAAGATCGGCCGAGTCGATGGTGAACAGCACATCGCCCACTTTCACTTCGTCGCCCAGGTGCTTGTTCAGGCTGACGATGCGGCCGGATAGCGGCGGCAGCACCTTGACCAGGCGCGCTGGATCAGCTTCCACGACGGCCGGCAACAGGAAGGAGGTCGAGACGTCCGCGCCGGCCACTGGCACCACGTCCAGCGCCTTGCGCAGCGGGGATTTCTCAGGTACGAGCAGTTGCTCGCCTTTGTGCACCAGCGGCGGCACAGGCTCGCTTGCAGACTCTTTCGCATGCAGCACCTGCATGCCGCGGCTGCCCAGCGTTATCGCGCCAACGCCGATAATGGCCGCCGTAATATATTTGACATGATTATTCTTCATCGTTTTTCTCCGCTGCTGGCACGCGCGCGCGAGCGCAATCGGCACGGTCGCGCGCGAGTCTTGTCATGGGGTGAGTGCGCTACGCAGGCGCAATGGGGCGGGCCGTCTGTGGGCCGTCTTGAAGTAGCTGTCTCATTGTTATGTTACTGAAAACAGGCGTTTTCTTCCCTGAATTCTTCTTCAGGAAAGCTGCGAAAAGCCGGTGCTATACTCGGCCACCATGAGAATCCTGCTGGTCGAAGACAACGAAAAAGCGGCACGGGTGCTGGCGCGCGGCCTGGAAGAAGAAGGCTTCCAGGTACAGATCGCGCACAACGCGGCGCAAGCCGACGCACTGGCCGCGAGCGCACCGGATCTGGTCATCCTGGACTGGATGCTGCCGGACAGGGATGGCATCGCCCTTTGCCAGGAATGGCGCTCGCGCGGCAGCAAGCTGCCGATCCTGATGCTCACGGCGCGCGACGCCGTCGGCGACCGCATCGAAGGCCTGAATGAAGGCGCGGATGATTACCTGACCAAGCCTTTCGTGTTTGACGAGCTGCTGGCGCGCATCCGCGCCTTGCTGCGCCGGGCCGAGCGCCATCCCCCGCAAATTCAGATTGCCGATCTGATGGTCGATCCACAAAGCCACGCCGTGTCGCGCGCCGGCGCCGAGTTGACGCTCACCCAGAAGGAATACGCGATCCTGGAATTGCTGGTGCGGCGTCCGGGCCAGGTCGTCAGCCGCCTGGAGCTGGCCGAGCATGTATGGCATGCGGACCTGATTGCGATCGACAATCTGATTGATGTGCACATGAAGAACCTGCGCCGCAAGATCGATCCGCCCGGCTGCCCTGCCCTGATACAGACCGTGCGCGGGCGCGGCTTCTGCCTGTCCGCATCGGAGGCTGCCGATGATTAGCCTGCGTCAACGGCTGGTGCTGGTGCACCTGCTGACGGTCGTAGCCATTGTGGCTTGCGCGGCTTTCGCAGGCTGGTGGGTTTTGTCGCGCTCCGTGGAAGGCCAGCTGGATGCGGCCTTGCTTGCACTGGCCGAGATCGAAGCAGGCGCGCTGACGGATGCGCACGGCCAGCCGATCCGTGTCCATGAGGCGGCTGCCGGCACCGCACCACCGTCGCTGGTCCGCCTGGACCGTCTGGTGCAGATCATCGACGCCAGGGGCAAGGTGCTGGCCCGCAGCGCCAACCTTGGCGCCGCAGTGCTGCCTGCGCCGAAACCGCTGCTCGACCGGCTTGGCGCCGGCGAGACGGTGTTCGAAACACTTCCGCACACCAGCGAAGAACCGCTGCGCATGGTGGCCTTGCCTATCGTGGTCAATGGCCAGGCGCTGGTTATCCAGGTTGCGGGCTCGCTGGATGACGTCAACCAGATCCTGCAGTCTTCAACCCTGCTGTTCGCCAGCCTTGCGACCGCGCTGCTGATCGCCGTGGGCTATGCCGGCGCGATCTTTACGCGCAAGGCGTTCCGCGCCATCGACAATATCGTTGATCAGGCCCACCGCATCGGCGACGCAAACCTCAGCGAGCGCCTGCCCCATCCCGGCACCGACGACGAGATCGGCCACCTTGTAGACACGCTGAACGCCATGCTGGAGCGCCTGGAGCGCACCTTCGACCTGCAGCGCCGCTTCACCGCCGATGCATCGCACGAACTGCGCTCGCCGCTGTCTCGCCTGCGTGCCGAGATTGAAATCACCTTGCGCCGTCCACGCGAAAGCCAGGATTACGTCGACGCGCTGCGCTCAAGCCTGGAAGAAGTCGAACGCCTGACGATGCTGGTGGAAGAGCTGCTGATGCTGGCGCGTCTGGATGCGGGCCAGGAGCATAGCCCGATCGAACCCGTCTCCCTCAACGCCCTGGTGGCGGAAACCGTGACCCGCATGGAGCCCATCGCGCGCGAGCACCAGATTCGTATTGCGGTCGATGCGGCGAGCGAAGTCGTCGCCAAAGTCGCGCACGGCCCCGCCGCCCTGGTGCTGACCAACCTGCTCGACAACGCCCTGAAATTCTCGCCCAGCGCCGGCGAGGTGACCGTGCGCATTTTCGCCGACCAGCAGAACGCCATGCTGTCGGTGGCCGATCAGGGCGCGGGCGTGACCGCAGAAGATTTGCCCGGCCTGTTCGAACGCTTCTACCGCGGGGCCAGCGCCCGCACCTCCGGCACGCCCGGCGTCGGCCTCGGCCTGTCGCTGTCACAAGCCATCGCCCACGCCTACGGCGGCCGCATCGACGCCAGCAACGGCGTCAATGGCGGCGCCGTCTTTACAGTGTCATTCCCGCTTGCTGCTTGATGTAGGTCGCCAGGAGCTCCCGCTGCTCGGTCGTCAACACTCTAAATGGGATCGGCAAACCACCGTTGGCCTTCATGATGATGTAGCCTACGGGGTACTCATGCAACGCCACTACGCTTGACCAGGGCAGCACCATTTCACCCGTCTTCGATTGACGCACCAGCCCTGATTCGTCAATCGCGAAACTGCACTCGCCCACCTTCAGCACCTTGAACGCAAAAATGGGCGGTCCAAAGAGCCACACGGCACCGCGAGCAAGCAGCGAATCGATACGCCCGATCGCCTTTCCTTGCTTAGCCTTCCGCCGCGCCACCTCCGCCAAAGCATGCGAATGGATCAGGCTTAGATATTCGCCCAGACGGTACTTGATCCGGATATTGATTGCCGACGCCGCGTTTTCCATGCACGCGAAGGTAACACGGCAGGGCACAGAAAAAACTCACGCTTAATCACGCCCTCCTGAATCGAGCGAAGAGACGCAGCAGCGTCTTGCTAGCGTCGAGACCTCAGGCAGACTGCCCGATACTACGTGCGTTGGCAGGCGGGAAAACGGTTGCCTGACAGCCAGAACAACATCGAAAACCCAGCTATGAGCCGCACATTACCTCCGTTGTTCAGTTAGTAGTTATTGCCTATCACTCACATTGTTTAAATCAATTGTAAATAATAAAAAGAAACGCCATTTACCTAAGAAGCAAGATTAATTGCAATTTTGCATCATCGGACTTGGGAACTTAAACATGCGAACAAATAGCAGGGAAATGAGCGTGGCGGCCCGCCTGGGTATCGGCTTTGCGGCGATTCTGGGCATGATGCTGGTGCTGAGTATTCTGAGCATCGCCAAGGTCAACTCGATTGAGATGAGCCTGAATCACGTCAGTGAGGTCAACAACGTCAAGCAGCGATACGCCATCAACTTTCGTGGCAGCGTGCATGACCGCGCCATTGCCTTGCGCGACGTCACGCTGGAGTCGGACAACCGGCTGGCTACCGAAGTCGCCCTGATCGAAAAGCTGGACAAGGATTATCAGGAATCCGCCGCCAGGCTCGATGCCATGTTTGCCGATCCCAAAGCCGACCTGAAGGCCGAGGAAAAGGCCGATCTCGCCGCCATCAAAGCGGTTGAAGCGCGCACTCAGCCGCTGATCACGAAAATCATCGCGGCTCGCAAAGGCGGCGATATTGATGGCGCGCGACAGCTAATGCTGACCGACGCCAAGCCCGCCTTCATCGACTGGCTGGCCGCCATCAATAGATTCATCGACCTGCAGGAGCAGTTCACCGAGCAGGAGTCCACCGAGGCACGTCACGTCGCGCGCAACTTCCAGACCTTGCTGCTGTCGCTGCTGGTGGTTGCCGTGGCAGTCGGCGCAGCTGTCGCTATCTACGTCACCCGCCATCTGCGCCGCGCACTGGGCGCCGAACCAAATGAAGTGATTGCACTGGCCAGCGCCATTGACCGCGGCGAGCTGTATCACGAAGCGGCCCTGCGCGCGGGCGACAAGGACAGCATCATGGCCGTATTGATGTCCATGAACCGCAATCTGCGCGCTACCGTGGCGGAAGTATCGGAAGCCTCGGTGGCCGTGCAAACGATCAGCAGCGATATCGCCGAGCACACCTCCGACCTCTCCGGCCGCACAGAAGACCAGGCCAGCTCGCTGGAAGAAACCGCCGCCGCAATGGAAGAACTGACGGCCACCGTCAAGCAGAACGCCGAGAACGCGCGCGAAGCCAATACGCTGGCGATCAATGCTTCCGACATCGCGGGCAAAGGCGGCGAGATTGTGGGCGAAGTGGTGCAGACCATGACGGCCATTGACGAGTCCTCGCGCAAGATCGTGGAAATCATCGGCGTCATCGACGGTATCGCCTTCCAGACCAATATCCTGGCGCTGAACGCCGCAGTGGAAGCAGCGCGCGCCGGTGAACAGGGCCGCGGCTTTGCGGTAGTGGCCAGCGAGGTTCGCAATCTGGCCCAGCGCAGTTCCACGGCTGCCCGCGAAGTGAAAACGCTGATCGAAGAATCCGTGGACAAGATCCACAGCGGCTCGCAGCTGGCCGAGCAAGCCGGCAGCACGATGCGCGACATCGTCGCCAGCGTGCAGCAGGTTACCCATATGGTGAACGACATCACCATCGCCAGCAACGAACAGCGTCAGGGCATTGAAGAAGTCAACCGCGCCATCTCGCAGATGGACCAGGTGACGYAGCAGAACGCGCGCATGGTCGAACATGCGCAAGGCACGGCGAACAAGCTGCACGAACAGGCCGGCCATCTGAATCATGCCGTCGGCGTGTTCAAGACCGAGCGGCAACCTTCTATGCGCCGTTCCGCCAGGCCCGCGCCTGGCCTGCTCGCGGTACCGCTGGCGGAGGCTGCCTGATGGAGGCCCAGCGCATCGCAGCATTGGAAAACCTTGGCATTCTGGACACCCAGACCAGCGAGTATTTCGATGGCATTGCGCGGCTGGCGATGGACGTCTTCGACATGTCCAGCGCCTTCATCTCGCTGATCGACCGTGACCGTCAATGGCTGAAGGCCAAATCGGGCTTCTTCACGCCGACCGACTCGCGCGAGCAATCCTTTTGCACGCACACGATCCAGGCCGCTGATGTGCTGGTGATCGAGGATACGCAAAAGGACGCCCGCTTCCGCGACAATCCCATGGTCACAGGACCGGACAAGATCCGCTTCTACGCCGGCGCCCCCATGCTCACGCGCGACGGCTTTGCAATCGGCGCGCTGTGCCTGATCRACCGTGCACCGCGCAAGCTGGATGAAGCACAGCGTGCGCGCCTGAGCGAACTGGCGGCACTGGTCACCTCGCACATCGAACTGCGCCGCGCGGTGGGCCATGTGGATGCGGTGAGCGGCATGTCCAATAAGTTCCAGCTCGAAGAGGATCTGAAGGAGCAAGGCATGGCGGCGCGAGGCGAAGAGCGCGTCCTGCTGTACATCGATATGCCGGATGCCGCCAAAGCTTTCGAAATCGCCAGCGTGCTTGGCGTGACCGTATATGACGACCTGATTCGCGGCGTTGCACGCAAACTGTCGCAGCTGTTCCGCCAGCGTGCCAACGTGTATCACATTACCGATGCGCGCTTTGCCGTACTGTCCAGGGATAGCGACACCGCCGGCTTTATCGATTTCGTGCACAGCCTGGAAGCGGCGCTGCAGGAACCGCTGCTGGACTTGAACGTGCCGCTCAATCTGGCCAGCTTCGGCGGCATTGTGCCCTTCAAACTCTGTCCGGATTCGTCCACCGACGCGCCGCGCAAGGCATCGGCGGCCGTCAATCAGGCGCTGATCGCCCGCCAGCGCTGGTCGGACTACGATACCAAGGCGGACGCCGACCAGCAGCGCGCCTTCCAACTGTTGAACAGTGTGGAAGACAGCCTGGCCAATAATGCCTTCCAGCTGGTGTACCAGCCCAAACACGATGTCAGCAGCGGCGCCAGCCAGTCAGCGGAAGCGCTGCTGCGCTGGCAGCATCCCGAACTGGGGTTCATCTCCCCGGCGGAATTCATTCCGCTGATCGAAAAGACGGCGTTGATCGAACCGCTTACCGATTGGGTCATCCGCACTGCGATCCGCCAGGCGGCGCAGTGGCACCAGCAGGGTCACCGCATTAAGATTGCGCTCAACCTTTCGCCGCACAATTTCGAGGAGCCGGACATTGTCGAACGCCTGGCCAACGCCTGCACTGAATTCGGACTGGCCCCGCGCTATGTCGAAGTCGAGTGCACAGAAGGCGTGTGGATGGAGAGTGCCTCCGTCCTGAAAACACTGCAAGGCATCCGCGATCTCGGCATGAGCCTGGCGCTGGACGATTTCGGCACCGGCTACAGCAACTTCGCCTACCTGCAAAAGGTGCCGGCCACGGTGATCAAAGTGGATCAGTCCCTGATCCGGCATGTGCACACGAATGAGCGCGACCAGCGCATCGTGCGCTCACTGATCGCGCTGGCGCGCGAGCTGGATTATGAAGTGGTGGCGGAAGGCGTGGAAACTGAACAGTCGCTGGCGATGATCCGGAGCTGGGGTTGCCACGTGGCGCAAGGCTACCACTTCGCCAAGCCGCTGACGGCGCAAGACTTCATCGAGCACGTGAGGGAATACGCCACGGCCTGATTACAGCGGATCGAAAGAGTACAAATCAAAGCGCTTTCGATTCGCCACGTAGTCCGGAATCCGCAAGGCGCCCAGCCCCGCCAGCTCCGCATGCAGGCCGTGGCGGGTAGCGATTTGCCGCATGCCGTCACGCAGGTATTGGCTCAGAGACGGCTGGCGGCGCCTGCCACCGAAAAGATAGTTACCTTCCAGCTCGAAGCCATCCTCGAACTTGACGTGAACGTGGCATTCGGCTTTCCTGATCGCCGCCTTCGACCAGCCGGACAGCAGCCGGTCGGCCGCTTTCAGATCGGACACGATCACCGCCTGTTGCGGGCTACTGCGGTAAATCCTGATCCGGCTGACCTCAATCAGGTCGTCAATTTGGCTGTCCAGGTCCATGTGCCAACCTCCATCATCAAGTACGACTGCTGTGCGATTGAGTATGGCGGATTGACGCCCGTTCGCCATCCCCCTTTTGGGGCAGTTGACGAGCCTCAACAGCAAGCTAACTTGTATAATGAGGTGGATCAGGTTACAAAAAAAGGCTTTACATGCAATACCAGCACGTCCCAGCTATGTTCGTCGCGGATGACCTCGGGGTCGACTTCCTCAATTCGATCGCCACGCCAGTCGACGTCGCAGTGGATTGGATCGCCGATGGCGAAGGCCTGCTGCGCTGGCTTGAACAGTCCGGGCTGATGTCCGCCGAAGCGCTGAATACCGTGCGCGCTCAAGCCCTGCCGGGGGAACTCGACGCCGTCGCCGGGCAAGCCCGCGCACTGCGTGAATGGTTCCGGGATTTCATCAATCGCCATATTGGCCAGGCCTTGAGCAGGAAGGCGTTCGGCGAACTGACGCCACTCAACCAGATCCTCGCGCGCGACGAACAGTTCCAGCAAGTCGCCCTGGTCGATGGCGCGCTCGCGCTGGAATCGCATCGCCGCTGGCGTTCAGCGGAATCGCTCCTGCTGCCTATCGCACGCACCCTGGCCGAAACGGTATGCAGCGCCGATTTCAGCTTCGTCAAGCACTGTGAAGGTGCGGGATGCACCCTGCTCTTCATGGACAAAACGAATCGCCGCGCACGGCGCTGGTGCAGCATGGCCGTTTGCGGCAACCGCGCCAAACAGGCCGCGCATCGTGCCCGCGCGGCCAAGGGCTGACGTCACACTACGACCACCATCTTCCCTGCTGCCTGATTGGCTTCCATGACCCGGTGCGCTTCGCGGATTTCATCGAACCGGAAGACACGTGCCGGTTTGACGTCGAGGCGTCCCCGCGCAGCAGCTTCCGCGATGCGCTGAAGCGGCACGTCCGAAACGGGAAAATCCGGCGTACCGAACACGAAGCTGCCGAAGAAGGTCAAATACACTCCGCTCGGCATTTGCAGCAACGGGTTAAAGCCATCGATGGGCGCCAGGCCGCCCAGCCAACCAGCCAGGCATGAGCGGCCGCCACGGCGCAGCATCGCCAGTGAATCGAGCATCACGCTGTTGCCGACCAGGTCCAGCACCGCGTCGATTTGCTTCGCCTCTGGGATGCGCCTGGACAGATCCGGGCCTTCGAGCTCGACGCGCGCTGCACCCAGCGCCTCCAGCAGCGCGAAGCGGTCGCGATTGCGTGTGGTCGCAATGACCTTTACGCTGGCTTCCACGGCCAACTTTACAGCCGCCTGGCCAAACGAGGACGTCGCACCGCGCACCACCAAAGTCTGCCCCGCTTCAACCTCCAGATTGCGGAACAGGCAGGTCCACGCTGTCGCGTAAGTCTCGGGGATTGCCGCCAGTTCGGCCCACGGCAGGTCGGCGTCGATCAGTGCCACGTTTTCAACCGGCACACGCGTGTATTCGGCGTAGCTGCCGTTAATGGTACGGCCCATGCCGCCCATCAGCGCAGCCACCTTGGCGCCCACCGGAAATTCGCCACCCGGACAGGACTTCACCAGGCCCACACATTCGATACCGCTGACCTTTGCCGCTTCAGCCCATTCGCCCCGCCGCATATGCATCTCGGCGTGATTGATACCGAACGCCTTGATTTCGATGACAACATGCCCTTGCAACGGCTCAGGCTCCGGAATGTCCATATAAACCAGGCTGTCCAGACCACCAAACTTCTCCAATACGATCGCACGCATATTTACCCCCCTCAAAAGTAACCCATCAAAAAGTATTTCAAAGGTTATTCCACATATTGTAACTTGTCAAACAAATTTTAGAGGGTTACCATATCGAGAAACCACAGGAGGCTGAAATGGAGCAAATCAAAGCGATTGCATTCGATCTCTACGGCACGCTGTTCGATGTGTACTCGGTGGCCAAACAATGCGAGGACCAGTTTCCTGGCCGGGGCGCCGAGGTCAGCATGCTGTGGCGGCAGAAGCAGCTCGAATACACCTGGCTGCGCAGCCTGATGAATCGATACGAACCGTTCGAGCGCGTCACCCACGATGCCTTGCAATTCACTTGCCGCCATCTGGGACTGAATCTCGATGCCGGCGCGGCTGAGGTGCTGGAAGAAGCCTACCTTGCACTGCCCGCCTTCCGCGAGGTGCCGGAGACATTACGCGAGTTGCGGCGCCGCGGCTTGCGGCTCGCCATCCTGTCTAACGGTACGCCGAATTCGATTGGCTCCGTGGTTCGGAACGCCGGCCTTCAGGATGCATTCGACTTTCTACTCAGCGTGGAAGAAGCCGGGATCTACAAGCCGTCGAGCCGTGCCTACGTCCTTGCCGAACAGGCTTTCGAACTGCCGAAGAGTTCCATTCTCTTTGTGTCGTCGAATGGCTGGGACGTGACCGGCGCCCGCGCTTACGGCTTTCCGGCTTGCTGGATCAATCGTGGCGGGAATGTCTTCGAAGAGATGGGACAGCAACCGGACCGGCAGCTGTCCCGCCTCGATGGGTTGCTCGCCCTATTTCCGCTGAAGGGACAGGTGGATTAAGCCATCCAGCGAATAGCGCCCCGCGCCGGCCAGCACCAGCACGGTGAGCCCCGCAAGATACAGCAGATCCGTTTCATATCCAGGCTGGCCGAAGCGCGCCCCCGTTGACGTCACTGCCAGCAGCTTGATCGAGCTGAATCCATTTGGCAGATGTACGGTGAAGATCGCAGTGAGGAGCACAATGATCATCGGAATGCTCGCCAAAATAACGAAGGCCCCCACGAGAATGGCCAGCCCACCCAGCAATTCAACCAGAATCGTGGCCCAGGCCATGAGTTCCGGCGCCGGCACACCCAGCGCCTGCATGATGCCGATGAAATGTTCCGATCCCCGCGCCAGCTTCGCATAGCCATGCTGGAAAAAGCCCAGGCCTATAATCAGGCGCAGAGGTATGGGCGCCCAGTCACGCGCCGTCGAATTGGTGGTGAATGGCAGTTCGGACAGTAGTTTCAACATGTGTCATCCTTCTCAACTAAAAATCAGAGCTGCCAAGCATGCCTTCCCTACCCTGACCGCAGCATGGCCGCAAGATGACAGGAATGTAATCCACGGACCTGATCAGCCCCGGCACAATGAGAAGCTGGGAACAGAGGTATCTATGCATATTTTGATCGTGGAAGATGAACCAAAGCTCGGCGCCTACCTGCGCAAGGGCTTGCTGGAGTCCGGATTCATTACCGACTTGGCAATCACCGGCGAGGAAGGCCTGCACATGGCATTGGAAAGCAGCTATGAGCTGATCCTGCTCGACGTGATGCTGCCGAAAGCCGATGGCTGGACGGTGCTGCGCAAGCTGCGCGAGCAAAGCGAAGTTCCTGTACTGATGCTGACGGCGCGCGACGAGGTATCGGATCGCGTGAAAGGGCTGGAACTCGGCGCCGACGACTACCTCGTCAAGCCCTTCGCCTTTGTCGAACTGGTGGCGCGCATAAAAACCCTGCTGCGGCGCGGCCCTGTGCGCACGGCGGAAGTGATACGGGTGGCGGACCTGGAAATGAACGTATTGCGGCGG
>NZ_JBFRDW010000130.1:0-10967 GCF_052113985.1 Pseudoduganella sp. RAF53_2
TGTACAAGAACGCGGCCAAGAAAACGCCCTATTCCGGTACCGAATACCCTGGCATCCACCGCGCCTTGATCTGGGGCTTCCGCGCCGCGCTGTTCTATACGCAGACCAAGGACGCGGACCTGAAGTACAAATTCCTGAAGATCTCGTCCGGCTACCGCTGCTGGCACGATAACAAGAAACACAGCAGAACCTCGACGAACCACATGGGCAATGCCCTGGATCTGCAATTCACACGGAATGGCGGAAAAGAGCGCTGTGCAGGCGAGGACATCGACAACCTGCGCACCAAGGTGTTCATCGGCCGCATGCACGCGCAACTGAACTGGCCGAACCAGAACAAGCTGTCGCTGGAACCGGCCTCGCTCGGCGCCAAGAGCTGGGTGCACATGGACGTGCGAGAATTCGGCGCCGACTGGAAATCCAGCCGCTATTACGCCACGACACAAGGTGCAGCGGATGGCAATCCGCTGGTCGAGATGRCACGCTCCGAATCCCGTTTCAAGCTCGTCAACTGCGCAGGCATTCCGGCACCACCGCCAGCCGGCAAGACCGATCGCCTGGCTATTGCCACCTTGAAGCTGTCCCGCGCGGGGCTGGACTTCATCAAGGACTGGGAAAAATATGGCGACAAGCCTTATGACGATTCAGAGGGCTACTGCACCATCGGCTACGGACACCTGATCGCAAAGAAAACCTGTGCAACGCTCGCGCAGGAGCGCAACTCCGAATACGAAGCCGTCAAAAGCGGGGTAACGCGAGAAGATGCGCTCTCTATTCTTGAAGACGACGTGGACACCGCCGTGCAGGTGGCGAAAAAATTCGCCCAGGTCCCCATGTATCAGCATGAATTCGATGCGCTGGTAAGCCTGGCCTTCAATGCAGGCGGATTGAAAAAATTCCCCAAGCTCGTCTCGAAACTTAACACGCTCGATTACAGCGGCTGCTGTGACGAATTCGCCGATATCACGAATGGCGGAACCTCAGGCCTGGTAAAACGCCGGCAGGCGGAAATGAAGATGTTCCGTAATAATGTCTATGACTCGACTCACTAAGAAACCCATGCAGAAATTGATTTTGCCGGCCTTGCTGGCCGCCGCCGCTTCCGCCGCCATCGCCAGCGAGCCCTCCGGCAGCTGGAAATTCGAACGCATCGTGGACTACCATGGCGACACCAAGGGCGTGCCGCCGCCAAAGACTCAGGTCATTCAGATCGTGGGCGAGCGGGTTGGCCTGGCTTCCAACTGCAACGGCAAGATACGCAAGGACCGCTATTTCTTCTCCCGGGTGTTTCAGCCCTTGGTCAAGGAGGGCGTCAGCGAACAGGAAGTGGGCAGTTTCCTGTCCAAACAGCTGAACTTCAAGCTGGACAACGAAGTGGGCTACTTCAAAACCGTCAAAGACGCTTCTTGCGACGAGYAATTCTCCAATGCCCTGCTGGCGGATGACACCCTGCTGCTACCCTACGCCGGTACATCGTTCTACACTTACCGCCGTAGCAATGGCGGTGTGGAGGCAGGTAACGCCAGCGATGCCCGCTATTTTGGTCACACGCCGTCGCAACTGCCGTTCCGCCTGGGGAGCTACCTGTCGCTGTGTGCCGATCAGCTGGCTGCCGATGGCAAGCTGCTGGAAAAATCACCGAGTTGCGGCCCGGTGTATCAACCCGCCGTGGCGCGCAAGGCGAGCACGAACAAGCTCGATCAGCTGGTGGGCAGCCACGATTACAAGAAACTGGGGGCCAGCCATGCCGATGACTACGCGCCACCGTTTGCCTCGAATCTTCGTCCGGTTTACCTGGTTCTGCCGGCGCTGAAGGATGTCTTGCTGGTTCGGGTCGATGACTTCGAAGCCGGGCCAGGCGGCAAACGCGACGTGATGAGCGGCGCCTGGCTTGCGGTGAAGGGCGGCCAGGTAACAGACCAGATCAACGAAGGGTGCGATTTCGATGAGCAGTATGTTTGCTCGGTAGACGGCAAGAACATCTACCAGCTGACCGATGCCGGCAAGTTCAAACGGTTGCGTAGTAACTGACATGGCCGCCGAATACACAGGCGACGTTGCGTCGCCGTCCCGCAAAACCTGCATATGAGCTACTTTGCCCTGCCGCCAATGAAAGATGTACGTACCGGCTGCCGGACAGCGGCAAGTCCGGCCCGGCCAAATCTCAACGGTATTCGACTGTCCCCATTCTGAAGCGCGGCGTGGTGTGCTGGGTGCTGCCGCAGCAGCGGCAGCGCTTGTCGCGTTTGATGGCGGCTTTCTTGGCTTGCAGCGTGGTTTTGGTGCGGCCACGTACCACCAGGCCTTTGCTGCGTGCGCGCAGCAGCTTGGCACCCAGGGCGTGCAAGTCGTCCACTGCATCCGACAGATCCTGCAGCACCCGCACGAATGCATCGATAGCGGCCTTGGCACGTTTCAGGCGCTTGCCGAGCGAGGCCACCTTGGCGCTGGCGGTGGCAAAGCGCGCCGCCAGCATGCCGATGCGCGCCGCTGCGGCGGTACCGGCGCTGAGCAAGGCGGTAATCACCAGCATCACCACTTCGATCATCAGATAGGCGCCGCCCTTGCCTGCCGCATAGGCATAGAAGTTCGGCGGTATCCCTTCCAGCATCAGGCCTGCATAGGATAGATAGCTCAGCGCGCTGTCATGGTCTGCGATCAGCTCCAGCACGACCGGAAAATTGGGATCGGTCCGGATGGCCTTAGCCAGCTCGGGATCGATATCCATCAGCACCGTGTCGACAAAAGCCTGCACCGGACGCGGATCGCCGTTTGCGATCAGGGTGGGCAGGCCCATGATTGCGTCGCGGTGGCGGTAGATTTTTTGCGCCTTGTCGGCCGAGGCCAGCACATTGCGCGCTGTGTCGACAACATGCTGTCCTGAAGCCTCCAATTCCTTGAGCTTTTGCGTGGCGTAGCTGGTCGCCGTGCGCTCGATCGAGGCCTGCCACCAGGCCCAGTTGTACAGCGTGTCTTCAGGGTTCTCGACGTGACGGTTCAATTCCGCCTTCAGGGCTTCGTAGCGCTCCTTGCTGTACGTGGCCAGCCGATCGTAGCCCGTGCCGGCGGCGTCCTGCAGCTTGTTGCCGAGGTTGACCCAGGTGGCCTTCTCGAACAATTCTGCCTGATCGCTCAGCCATTCGGCGCCGCCCGCATTCCAGCCTTCTTTGGCACTGATCATGAACGCCATGGTGGGGTTTTCGTCCCACTGCTGCTGGAACTCCGACATCTGCTCCATCAGGTGCAGGTAGCTGCCATGCAGACGTGCGACGATGGCGTCACGGTCTTCCGAGATTTCGCGCTCCGACACGTCCGGCTCTACGGTCGCGATTACGCCACCGTCGCGTGGCGCCAGGATTTTTTTCTCTTCGCTTTGCACTTGTGTCATATCGCTATTTCAGTGGATTGACCGACTGGCCCTTGACCAGCGTTTTGCCGTCCAGCGCGAACTTCAGGTGGTCGAGCGGCCATGGAGTGTTCCAGGCGTCGTCGTAACTGGCGGCCAGTTGCACCCAGCTGGCCTCGGAACCCGGCATGACGGGCATCACATATTCATCCTTCGCAGGGCCTTCGAAACTCTTTTTCCCCGCGTGGATGGTCAGTTTGCCGGGACATTGCACGGTGATGTTGCCGCCATCGATGGTGATGTTCGCGCCGCCGGCGGTGGCGATGCTGATCTTCTTCGCCGCAGCCCAATCGATATGGGCATTGACGCTTTTCACGTTAACCGCGCCCTTTGCCTGTATTTGCAGCGTATCGGACTGGGCCTGGATGTCGATGCTTTCCCTCGCCGCGACCAGTTGCACACCCAGCTCCTTGTCGCCCGGCTTCACCGCGCCACCCAGCATACCTAAGGCCTGGCCGGTATGCAGGCGCAACTGGCCGCCGGTGGCCAATTGCGTGTCCTGTCCGCTCATTGCAACYGCCAGCTCAGACGACGCGATCTGCAGGTGCTTGTCGGCGCTCAGGGACAGTCCCTCTCGCGCCGTGACCGCCAGCACCGGATCGGCACTGTGCGGCAGCTTGCCGTCACCACCGCCGGCCTGCCGCTTACCTGCGTCCGCGCGCGCGTCGTCAAGACTGGACGATGACACCATGCCGGAAACAGCCGTCAACAGTCCCTGCAGCGGCGCTTCCTGCCCGGCCAGTGTGGAAGCCTTCGCGCCGCTGACACCGATGCTTGCGGCCAGGCCGACCGTCTGGTGCCTGACTGCGGCGTCGCTGAAGGACTGGGCCAGCATGYGCGCCTGCTTCAGCATCGCAATGCCCGGCATGTTGTCACCGGCCGGCTCACGCCGCTGCGCAGAGTGCTGCAGGCGATAGCTGCTGACCAGCAGACCCGCGCCGCCGCGTAGCGCGCCATACGCATCGGTGCGCAGCTCGGCGCCGTGGCCGCGCAAGCTGCCGCGGTAGTTGTCCGCGGCATGGATCAGGTGTCCGAGATTCAGCTCGGTGGCCGCCTGCGAGCTGCGCAACTGGATGCGCCCCTGGCTGTCGGCATCGTCAAACAGTAACTGGTTGTAGCCGTTGGCGCCAAACTCCTTGCTGCGCACTCCCCACATCGAGGCGGCATTGCGGTGGCCCGCACTGTCCGCTGAGGCGCCATGCCATACCGGTGCGTTGCCGCCAGCCAGATTCCCCTGCGACGATACGCCGCTGTCGTGCGCGAGGTCGAAGGCCGCCGCTGGCGCCTCGTCTCCCGCGCCGCCCGGGGTGGGCGGTGTGCCGCCTTCACCCTGGCCGTTGTACAACGCGCCAACGATGATGGGCCGGTCGATATCGTTCTCAAGGAACTGCACCAGCACTTCCTGTCCAATGCGCGGCAGGAACTGGCTGCCCATGCCGCCGCCAGCAGATCGCTGCGCGACACGCACCCAGCAACCGGCGTCGGCCTGATCCTGCCAATGGAAGCGGATACGCACGCGGCCCAGCCTATCGCAATGGATTTCGTCGGCACCGGCCCGGCCGTCGCCTCCTGCGGCGCCAACCACGATCGCGCTCTGGCAACCCGATGCTGTGGGACGCGCGTGCTGGCGCGCCTGCTGCACGCCGGGCATGGGACGCCACGGCTGGCTTGCTTCCACCACGGAGAAGGCATTCGCGTACCCGCTGGACGCCGCCTGGCGCAGCGTCAGCGGGAAGTCCTCCGGCTGCGCCGGCAGCGCAGCGGCGATATCTTCCAGCAGTTCCGGCACCGGACCAAACAACTCGGCCAGTGCGTGCGCCGCCGGCGCGGGCAGGTTGTTCAACCCCACGCTCAGCACCCGCAGCACGACGCACTCCTTGCCGCCGGACTGCGTGCTGAGCGGCCCTTGCGTCAGCGTAAAACGCGTCCCCGCGCGCATGGTGCGCACGGTGGAGCGGCCTTCGCAAGCCGCAGCGCAGGCTTCCAGCGCCTGCAGTTGCAAACCGGCGTAACGCTGGGCCTCAGCACTGCTGCCAAAGTAGTATTCGCCGGGATAGTCATAGCTCTCTAGCGCCAGCGCCGCCGACGCGGACGCAGATGCGCCACCAGCCACGGCCTGTTTGGCCTTGTAGTCATAGCTCGCCAGTGTCACGGATGACGTCTGCAGGCTGCTGCGCGATTGCAGCGCGAGAATGCTGTCATGTTCTTCGCCGGCGCGCGCCGCGTGGTAGCGTATGCCCTGTCCTGCGGCGCTGCTGGCATCTTCAGGTACGGCGGCACTGTCCGTGAACAGAACCAGCGTCTGCTCCTTCTCGCCGTCCTCGAAGCGCCAGCCGATACCTTCCTCGCTCAGAAGCCGCAACACGAAGTCGTAATCGGATTCGCGATACTGGCAGCAGTAGCTCCGCGCAGGGATCGCCGCCAGTTCGGCCAGCGCATCGTCGCTCCAGCGCCATGCCGCAAGCGGTGCGTAACTGCCGAATACTTCATCCACGATGTCCGGCACACTGCGGTCCTGCCACACACGGCTGGAGCGCACTTGCGTCAGCAGCCAAAGCCAGGGAGTGATGCGCAGGCGGTAGCGCGCCATGCCCCCTTCGCTGCCCAGCAAAGCCGCCTGGCTGACGAAGCCATGGAAGGTGGTCCGGCTGCCATCGGCCAGGCTGGCCTGCAAGCCGGCGCGGCGGCCGAGCAATGCATCCATGTCGACATGAGCGCTGGTGGACAAGGCAATTACATCGCGCACGGCAGTGGCCTGCAGCGCGTCTTGCGCGAGGAAGGCCTCCACCAGCAAGCCGCCCGAACCCAGCTCGCCGCCGCTCTCGATCGTCAGCTCATACAGCCTGCTGGCGCTGGAGAACTGGGCAAGCGCGGCATACGCCTGCCGCAAAAGGTCGGTCCGCATGGCTCAATAATCGCTGACGCGCTGGCACCAGGCACCGCTGGCCGACTGGAACAAGGGCAGCAAGCTTTGGTGGCTGACCACGAAGCCATTCAGGTCGCCATCCATCTTGAACAGCTTGCGCTGGCCCAGCGGCGCCGCATCGATACGCTCCTGGTCCAGGCTGTATTCATAGACCTGAACGAATTCCTTGCCCGCCAGGCGCACCGGATCGTCATCCTGCTCGTAGTCTGAAGCAGCGCGGTCCCAGCAATCGAACTGTTCGCTGAAGGTCAGATACCAGTAGTCTTCGTGCCAGTTGCCTTTGTCGTCGATATACACGGCGGGATGCATGTGCAGGTGGTCGATGTCCTCCTGCAGCAGCCTGTCACGTAAGTTGCTGCGCACCAGCAGGTCGGCACCTGCGAACAGGATTTCGGGCGTTGGAACGTAATTGCCTGTGCGGCGATTCTCCTCCGCCGCTGCGTTGCTGAAGACCAGCGGCGGCGAACCCATTGGCTGCGGCATGAAGCGGAAGTTGCGGTCTTCGGTATTCTTGTCCGGCACCAGGAAAGGCAGCTTGTCCTGTTCGCGCGGGAGACGCACAAAGTAATACTCTTCGGCGTAATTGCTCATCTTATTTTCCAACCTCAAGCTTGTATGGGCTCTTGCCCTGATAACGTATTTTCTCGACCTGCTGCTTTGGCCCCTGCGATAGCCTGGGCGCTTCGTCGCGATAGAAATGGTTGCGGCCGACGGCGCAGGCGCCGGTCAGTTTATGGTCGCGAACCGAATCCACACCGCCGCAGCCGATGCCCATTTTGCCGAAGCGAAGCGCGACCCTGGTCAACGGCGCCTCCTCAGGCTTGCGGCGGATATTGCCGAGGATTTGTTTGCTCAGCGCGTCCAGCGCATCGATCACCTTGTCGCGGTAATGCAGGTCATTACCGCGGCAGGCGATGTGCAGTGCGCGGTCAAGCTGCTGCACCATGGTCGCCACCATATTGTGGTAGTTGGGCGGTTCGGAGTCGTCCTTGTAATCGTCCTGGTCGATCTTGAAATCGTGGTTGCCACGGTGCGGCTGCACGCCGAGGTGACAGGCGCCCTGCAGCGTGCAGGGAATGAAGGCCAGGTTCGGCAACAGATTGATGTCGTAGCCCGCCTGCTCGATCTTGTGGCCAAGGCGCGAGCGCTTCATACCTTCGCCAGAGATGACATGGTGCGCCTGCATTTGCACACCCAGGTTGCGTGGGTGCGACTTGTCATGTTCGATGGCGTCCTTGATCCGGTTCAGGTAGGAGCTGTCCTTGGACGTATTGCCCACCAACTTGGCGATGCTCATGCTGCCGCCGATCGTTCCAGTTTGCTGCGGCTGTAGACGCGGCATTCGTCCGACTTCCAGCGCGCGTCRCACACCCGCAGGCGGCAGCGCGCGGCGTCGCGCTTGTCCTGCCGCTTGCATTGTTCCAGCGCCTTCACCAGCGGCAGACGCGCGTCGACCGACGTCGGGCCTTTCGAATGGGCGACCAGGGCGCTCAGCAACTCGACATCGCTGTCCGGCTCGGCTTGCGGTGCCGTCGACGTTTTCGCCCGTACCTGCATCGGCCGGGCTTTGGGCTTGGCCGACGCGTGCGGCGCGGCCCTGGTCCCTTCCAGCATTTGCGCCAGCGATTCCGCCGGTTTGGCTGGCCCCGGTGTCGCGGGCGGCGCGGGCGTCGCTTCGTCGAGGATCGCAGCCACGGCTGCCGGCTCCGGCGTCGGCGCGGTCACAGCCGCCAGGACAGGCGCGGCGGCAGCCGGCGCGGCAGCTACAGGGCCTGGCTCCGCCGTTTCGCCGGTAACGATGAAAGCGACACACACTGCCGCCACCAGCATGAGGGCAGCAACGCCAATGGTCCACTTGCGGCCAGAACCGGATGCGGCCTGCGACGGCCTGGCGGACTGGCCGCTTCTCTGGTCCAGCTCTTTCTGCTGTTCAGCCGACAGCAGGGATGGACGGCCCCTGGTTTCGTTGTTATTAGGCAAAATGTAGCTCCTAGTAAAGGTTGTCAATACTTTACTTCAATGCCCAAAAAGGCCGCGCACTCTTCAATAGCACAATGACAAAAGAGCTGCGCACGATTGAAAACCAAGCGAGCGCAGGTTATCAGAAGTTCAAGATATACTTGCTCGCAATAATTATTTGATAAGACGAAACTTGCCTAAATTGTTACAAAATTTGCAATTTTCGTCCATCCTGATCGAGGTTTTTTCGTGCTGCTTGCCACCATCGCCCTGGTCTTCCTGCTGGCCTGCGCCATAAGCTGGATGGTGCTGTTCCCGCATCCCTCCGGCCGCGCCACGCCGTCCGCGGTCCGCCACGCCGGCGCCTTCCTGCGTCGCCGCGCGTGGATCGTGCTGGCCTGTGCGCTGTTGCTCGCGCTGCCGCCACTGCTGGCCTGGCTGTCCAGCGGCCGCACCATGCTGGGCGGATTTGACGACGACAGGCGCGCACCGAACGAGCAAATCGCCGCACTGCTGCAAGGCGAACAACTGGTACCGCCACCGGCCTTGCCTCCCCTGCTGTTCATGACGCAGGAAGTGGAGGCCGTGCGTCCGCAACTGGCGTCGGCCAGCCGCGACTGGGCCATGCTGGATCAGGCTTACTCCCAACGCCTGCTGCAAGCCTTCCGCATCATGAAGGAGCGCCATGGCTACGACATGGCGCTGCTGGAGGGCTACCGCAGCCCCGAACGGCAGGACATGCTGGCGTCTATGGGCGGCGGCGTGACCAACGCCACCGCGTTCCAGAGCTGGCACCAATACGGACTGGCCGCCGATTGCGCCTTCGTGCGCGATGGCGTGCTGGTGATTTCTGAGCGTGACCCATGGGCCATGCGCGGTTACCAGCTGTTTGGAGAAGTGGCCGAGAGCCTGGGCCTGACCTGGGGCGGCCGCTGGAAGATGATGGATTTCGGCCACACAGAATTGCGCGTGGCCGGCGTGATGAAGCGATAGGAGCGCAGCRTGTCAGGAGCACTTATCCGTTTGGGCGACAAGATGTCGCATGGGGGCGTCGTGATCGAAGCTGCCCAGTTCAGCGACAGCGGCGGCAAACCGATTGCGCGCGTGGGCGACAAGGTGAGTTGCCCGGTACACGGCCCCACCATGATCGCCAGTGGCGACCCGTCCATGCTGGTGGACGGCAAGCCGGTGGCGCGTCA
Source organism: Pseudoduganella sp. RAF53_2 (assembly GCF_052113985.1). Classification (NCBI taxonomy): domain Bacteria; kingdom Pseudomonadati; phylum Pseudomonadota; class Betaproteobacteria; order Burkholderiales; family Oxalobacteraceae; genus Pseudoduganella; species Pseudoduganella sp. RAF53_2. Next base: position 9,491 of record NZ_JBFRDW010000130.1, read on the forward strand.
CGGCGATCGGGTGGCGTGCGGCGCAACACTGATCGCCAGTCAGCAAAACACCACGGATGCGGGCTGACAGAACATGAACATCTKGCTGAAACGGAGCCTGGCTACCGTGGGTGTCTTTGCCGCTTGCTGGCTGTGCGCAGTCTGGTACTGGCGCGCTACCACCCGCTTGCCGGACAGCGGCGACCTGGCGCTTGGTCTGCTGGGCGCTCCGCTGGCATTGCTCACCGGCTGGTGGGTCGCGCGCCAGGGCATGGCGTTCGCAGCTACGGCGCGGTCCCGCTCCGGAGCCGTCGTCCCGTCCGTTTCGCCCGACGCCGCAGCCGCCACGGCAGCCATGCCAGTTGCGGCGCCAACCGCGCAGCTGGCGGTGCTGGCGGCAGCGCTGCGCATGCCGCATGGCGATTCAGCCGCCGAACTGGCATCAGCTTTCGAAGCCGGCAGCGCGCGCCTGGAACTTGACCCCGAACTGACGGACGCACAGGGTTTTCCCATCCTCGCGGGCCGCGTGCGCGAAACGGACACTGGCGCCGTCAAGGCCTGGCTGACGAGCCAGGGCGCGGCGCTGCCCGCGCCGCATCTGCTACGCGCCATGGCGCTGGGTGGCGCTGTCGTAGCGCAGCTCGCACAGGCAACCCGCGTGCAGGCCGCCGAATGCGTGCTGCAGGTAGCACCACTGCTGCCGCCTACCTGGTCCGACGCACAACGCGAGCAGGCCGCCCGCTGGCTGCTGTATGCCACACACGGCGCTGGCTGGCCACAGGACCGCTTGTCCTTGCGCACGGTCGGCAGCGCAGCGCCGTTCGACGCGCTGCAAGACATTGCACGGCATGCTTCCGCACCCGCCGCGCCGGATCTGTTCCTGCTGCTGGCTCTCGATTCGTCCATCAGCGAGGGCGCCGTGGCGCAGATGATGTCGGACGGCACACTGTTTGGCCGGCGCCAGCCGAATGGACGAATTCCGGGCGAAGGCGCAGCCGGCCTGCTGCTGCAGCGCGCGGCCGCCGCGCCGGAGGCAGTGCAGATACTGGCGCTGCAGGCAGGCGTTCCCGCCAGTCCGGCGGAATCGGCCGATGGCGCGGGACTCGCCGGCCTGGCCCGTGCTGCGCTGGCCATCGCCGGCACACCCCCACCGCAGCCGCTGTTCATCGCCGCCGATACCGATCACCGCAGCAGCGCCATGATGGAACTGATGCAGTCTGCCGGCAGCGTTCTACCGCAAATCGATCATGGCAGCCAGCTTGGCTGCATTGGCGCCGCATGCGGCCATAGCGGCAGCGTTGCCAGCCTTGCTGCCGCGGCGCTGGCCTGGCACCACGCTGCCGCGAGCGAAGGCCATGCACTCTGCTTCAGTAACAACGACGAGCAACAACGCTACGCGCTGCTGCTCGGTCCCGCCGCTGCCGTGGCACCTACTCTCACCTGAACCAGCCAGAAAATCATGATGATGCACAGACTCCGGGACCACCTGACATCACGC
>NZ_JBFRDW010000131.1:0-10902 GCF_052113985.1 Pseudoduganella sp. RAF53_2
GCCCTTGGATGACTGGCTGCGGATCACACTGCGCGTCTGATTTCCAGGCAGTGATTCGGGCACGGTCTGCGTTGCGTTGTACACGCTACCGGTAACCAGCGGGCGGTCAGGATCGCCTTCGAGGAAGCTGACAATCACCTCCTGGCCAACACGCGGCAGGAAGAACGTGCCCCAGCCCTGTCCTGCCCAGCCTTGCGCCACGCGCACCCAGCATGAGGAATTCTCATCGCTCTTTCCTAGCCGGTCCCAATGGAACTGAACCTTGATGCGACCATAGCTATCGGTCCAGATCTCCTCGCCGGACTTGCCGACAACTGTGGCGGTCTGCGTGCCGAGGATGCGGGACTTCGGCGTCTGCCGCACCGGACGGAATGGCACGGTCAGCGGGAAGGCAAAAAAGCTGTTGCTGTAGCTGTCGTGGCTCACGCTGTACGCCACGTGACGCAGCACATGATCGGCATTCAGGTCGGCGCGTGTATGGCCGATCAGCATGAAACGATAGCCGGCGGTGAAGGCGCGGCAAGTGCTGTCGCCGCGGATCGCCTTGGCATTATGGTTCAGTGCCTGCATGCGCAAGGTCGCCAGGGCCTGCCCCGCGCCATTGTCCTCGTAGCCACCGGGGTATTCGTAGACGCGGCCACCGGATGAGCCGCCTGCTGTCGCCGCCAACGGAGCGGCGGGCGTGGTGAAATTGAAGTCCCCGCTGGCGTAGCGTGCAGGGACTGCGTTCTGTTCGGCGTCGCAGCGGAAAATGAGATCCATCTGATCGCGGCTGTAGCCTGTCCCCATGTAGGCCGCCTGGGTCAGGCCGGGACAAGCGGCATATTCCTGCCCGCCATCCACCAGCACCAGGGTATGGCCGGTGGCTGTGTGTTCGAAATAATAGAAGATGCCTTCTTCTTCCATCAGCCGCGATATGAAGGCAAAGGTGCTTTCGTTGTATTGCACACAGTATTCGCGCGGCGAATAGCTTGCAGTCAGGCTGTTGCGGAAGTCCGTGTAGCCAAACTCGCCGAACAGGCCAGTGATGATATCCGGGACGCTTTTGTGCTGGAAGATGCGCGCATCCACCTCCAGTGACAGCCACCAGAACCACGGCCGCAGTTCGGCGCGATAAGTGGCATTGCTTGGGCCGCCGCCGGTCTGGACGAAGCGCGCAACACGGCCGCTGAAATGGCGCCACTCGCCGGTCGGCAGCGCCACGCTCGCCGTAACTGGCTGACCAACCATGGACGTGAAGTCGATCGCCACGTCGCTTGACTGCATCTCCAGATGGTAAATGAACAATTCGCCCAAGGTCTCTTCACCGTGCAACTGCACCAGCTGCAGCTTATCGAGCGACGGCGAGGCGCTCAGCTTCAGCGCAAGTCCGGCGCGAGTCATGACCAACCTCCGGGCTTGGCTGTGGGCTGGCCCCATTCAGGTAAGGCGAAACTGGCACGATAGTGCGCTTCCGGCTTTTGACGGCCAATCCATGCCGTGCGATTCAGGGCGCCGAAGCCAAGCCGTGAAATCTGTTCGATCTCGCCCTCTTCCGGTGCCAGCAGCAGGGTGACGTGCACGTCCAGATCCTCCCGCAGGTAGAAGCGCGTCAGGAACGTCAGGGCTTCGTGTGCGGGACCGCCTGGCAGGAGGCAGCGGTACGATACGATGCCCATTGGCCCCAGTTGCAGCGAGATCGCGCCATCAGGCTCCCAGGCGCGCTTACCCAGCACGGTTTCCTGGCCCAATGCGCGGTTACGCCCATGCCCGCCAATCGCAGTCTGAAAGCGGGGTTCAATCTCCAGCCATCGGCCATGATGCTGGCTGCCGCGCACCGGCACACCCAGCGCATTGGACAGCATCGCCTCCAGCCCCGCCATAGAGCGCGTCTGATTCGCCAGAATACCGGCGTAGCRCAACAAGGCGCCGCTGTAGACCGAAGCGCCCTGTCGCGAGCCCGTGCGGCGCATACGGCCCAGCACCGCGCCTTCATTAAAGCCAATCAGCTGGTACAGCATGCGCTCCAGTGGCGCAGAGCCTGTGCGGTACAGTGCCAGGCGGCGTTTCTTGCGCGCCCGGTAGAAATAGGAAACCAGCCGATGATTGAAGATGTCGAGGAAGTTGCGCGCATCGTCATCCGGGCCGTAAGCCGGCTTTCCCGCCATTCCGCCATCGCGGCGTGCGCGGCGTTGCACGACTGCTGTGTAAGGCGCCGGTAACGGCCCATCGCTACCCGCCAGGCACATGAAGGCGACTTCCAGCATGACCCGCTCGTGCTGATCCGGGCCGGAGGCGCAGACGATGTCTGCTACCGGGAAGGTGTAGCCGATGCGTCCCCGGAAGGAGACGGCTTCGTTCAGGGCTTCGCTGCCGGTGCCCACTCCGGCGGCATCCGGGCGCGCCTGTTCCAGCAGCCGCACCGCCTGGAAGAAATCGAATGCGTCCGGCCGATCGAGAACTTGCCGGGCCAGTGCCGCTACGGCGCGGGCGTCTCGGGGAGCCATTCTTTGATCCTTTCTTCGCCCGACATCACCGTGACGCTGGCAAACGAGTTCACATTGCAATACAGCTGGAAGAAACGCTGCAGCACGGCCGCCAGCATCAGCGGGGTGCCATCGCTGTAAGAGCCCGAGGAGAATTCCAGCACAAGTTCATAGCCGCGCCGGAAGCCCGGAACCGGTCCGCCGCGCACCGGGCGCACCACGCGGCGACAAGCGAACCGCTTCAAGGCGCGGGCCTGGCGTGCGCCGCCAACGCTGCCAGCGCTATTGGCCAGTTCCAGCAGGCGGCGCATCATGGCGATGCCCGCGCCGTCTTTGCTGTCCGAGAGCTGGTCCAGCGTGACGTGATTCAGATTAAGCAGCGACAAGAGGCGCCAAAGCTGGCTGCCGTCCAGCGGCGGCATCACTTGACGCGTTGGCTGATACAGGCAGCGCGCCGGCAGCACGCCTGCCGCGGCGGCGGCCTTGAAGGTGGCCTGGTCCGGCGGGTCGGGCCGTATTTCCTCTGCCAGACGCCGATTTGTGCAGAGCGTGCTGGCGGAAATAAGTGGCACACGATGCGGCGCCACATTTCCTTCCAGCTCCATGAAGGACAACACCACATCTGTGCCGCCTGCCCGCGTGCCAGTGCCGGGAACCCGGCGCGCAAGCCATTGCGCGCCGGACTTGCCTTCCAGCACCTGGCCGAAATCGAAGTAGGGCTCCAGCCGCATGCCCGCCACGCCGTCCGCATAGCTGGCCTCCACCTTCAGCACCGTGTGGATTTCCGTACTGGCTTCGTTGCGGGCATCGGGCACCAGGCGGTATTCCATCTGGCGCTGATCAAGCCGCAGTGTTTCCGTCGTGCGCGGGAATAGATTGATGGCAGGCGTGCAGCCAAGCAGAAACTGGTCCCGATGCAGAGGCAGTCCGCTCGGCGGCCGTTTAGTCAACAGCAGAAGCAGGTCGACGCGCTGCGTGCCTGCGCTCAGGCCACGCAAGCCCTGCGATAGCCCACAGGCATCAAAGAACAGATATTTGCGCGGGTAGGCGAAGTATTCCTGAAGCTGCCGGTAGGCCGGATGGGCATGGCCCGCTACCGGCAGCACCGCATCGTCCGAGCCAAAACCCACTTCGCGCCAGGCCGGGTTGCCACCGAGATGTTCATTGGTGCTGCGTTCCGCCGGCACCAGCATGATGCGCCTCACATTGCAGAGCAGCAGATCGTACAGGGCGCCCGCATTGTGCCAGCTGTCGTGCAGGTGGAAGCGCAACTGGTCAGGCGCGATGCCGTCTTCGCCCGATCCAAAGGACACCTTATCCCCGCAGGCCAGGCTGATACGCAGCACGCCCGCGACCTCAGGCTCCATTTCAAGGCCGGGATGTGCGCCCGCTTCTTCATAGCCAACCCGTTCGACCGTCAGCGGCCAAAGCGTCAGCGGATAACAGGTACGGAACTGGCACACCACTTCCGGTGCGTCCGGCGCGCGCTGGGATGGATGGGCAGCGGCATACAGGGGCGTATGCAATGGAACGGTGCGGCCGGCGCTGTCCTTGCCTTTGCTCGCATCGGCGGTCATGCGCACGATGGTCATTGCGGGCAATGGCGCCATGCTGTTCGGCAGCATGACTTCCAGCAGCGCGGTGGCCATTTCAGGCGATTCATTATCGAGCTCGCGCCGTATGCGCCCGCTCAGGAAAGCAAAGGACTCGATCAGGCGCTCGACGTGCGGATCGGGCGACTCCAACTCACCCAGTTCCAGACGGCGGGCCGTTTCCGGATGCTGGCGCGCGAACTCGCGGCCCGCATTGCGCAGGTAATCCAGCTCTCGCTGGTAATATCCATACAGCTCGTCGCTGCCACTGCTCATGCAGTCTCCTTCACCGATACGCGGAAATTAACGGGTTCCAGCCGTCCCGGCGCGGCAATACGACCGGTAATCGACACTTCCAGCGCATGCCGRGTGTTGGGTGCCGGCTCCACATCGACCTGCACATCGCGCAGGCGTGGCTCGAATGCCGTCACGGTGTCCAGCACCAGCGCCGACAACTGGCGGCGATGCTCGACATCAGCCGTATGCAGCGCCGAATAGTCTGGCAAGCCATAATCGAGCACGCTGCGTCTGCGTGTGGCCAGTTGGGCCAGCGAAGCGGCGCAGCGCGTGTTCAACAAGCGCTCCAGTTCAGCACCGATGGAATGCTCCAGCGCCGACAGCGACAGCTCGAGGCCATCGCGCCGGGCCGGATGCCAGGCGAGGAAGGACGCAGCGCCCTCCCCGTCCTCGTCGCCGAAGCGGTCGAACAGGGGCGCACGAACGCCCCGCAGCAGCTTGAGGTCTGCCAAGGCTTATGCCGCCGTGTTGGTCTTCATGTCCCACTTGCCGCCGGACGTACCCTCCTTGCTGGAGTCCGGTTTCTGGGCCGTGTAGTCCCACTGGACGGCAGTGAAGTTCAGCGTCAGCGTTTCGGCAGGCTTGTCGCCGCCCGATGACGCCACACTGATGCTGGACACCAGCACGTCCTTCAGCTTATACACCATCAGCGGCATTACCAGACCCGCCTCGTTGCGGCCGATGGTGACGATGCAATCGCCAATCTTGCGGCCTTCGCAGCAAGCCTGATTCAGCACCGGCGATGCCTTGTCCATGTACTTGGRCACGGTGAAGTCCTGCACGCTCGGTTTGCCTGAGGTACGTTCCTTGTTACTCACGTCGCTGGTCATCTGCATGGCCACCGCATGGCTATACGACAGGCACTCAATCTTGTCGACGAAGTCCTTCAGCTGGCATTCGCCCTGAATCCCTGGCATGTCGAGAATAATGACGTCCACTTAGTTCTCCTTAATCGGTTATCTGTCTTAAGCCTCGGCTGCCGGAAGCTCGGCCACCATGCGGATCGATGCGGTCAATTCTTCCAGCTGGAAGTGCGGACGCAGGAAAACGGTGGCCTTGTACACGCCTGGCTTGGCCGGATCTTCGGTCACGTCGATCCGCGCTTCACGCAGCGGATACTGGGCCTTCAGCGCTTGCGAGGCGTTGTCGTTCACCAGTACGTAATCGGCGATCCAGTTGTTGAGGAAGGTTTCGACATTGGCACGCGAAGTAAAGCTGCCGACCTTGTCGCGCATGATGACCTTGATGTAGTGGGCAAAGCGCGAGGCCGCCAGGATGCACGGCAGCTGTGCCGACAGGCGGGCATTGGCATTCGCCAGCGCCTTGCTGTACTGGTTCGGCTTGTTGGCCGTCTGGCCGCCAAAGAAGGCCGCATAATTCTCGTTCTTCTTGTGCACCACCGCGATGAAGCCCAGGTCATTCAGTTCTTTCTCGCGCCGGTCGGTGATGGTGACTTCGGTCGGGCACTTCATGACCTGGTCGCCTTCGCCGGTATTGAAGGTATGCACCGGCAGACTTTCCACCATGCCGCCGCCTTCCACGCCGCGAATCGCAGCGGACCAGCCGTATCTGGCGAAGGCCGCCGTGCAGCGCTGGGCCAGCAGATAAGCCGAGCTGCCCCACAGATAAGCCTTGTGGCGCGCATCCGGATCTTCATTCGGCGGCGGCACGGGATTGCCGTCCTCGTCCACCTTGTAGTCGAAGTCGGCAAACTCTTCGAAGTTGAAAGTGCGCGCCGGAATGGTTTTCTCGCCATATGGCAGGCGCACCAGATAGTGCGGCAGCGTCAGCGCCACATAGCGGGCATCTTCGCTGGAACGGAAGGCGCGCCATTCGGCTGCATCAGCCGCTTCGAAGGTCTTGGACWGGTCACGCGGCGCGCCCAGGTCCGTGAAGGAACGCAGGTCGAACAGGCTAGGCGAAGCCGCCAGCAGAATCGGCGCATGGGCCATGGACGCTACACGCGCCAGCTCACGCACCAGGGTCATATCGGCCGGGCTGCGGCCGATCTCGTAATCCGCCACCATCATGCTGTACGGGTTACCGCCAAACGTGCCGTATTCCTCTTCATAGATTTTCTTGAAGAGATGGCTCTGATCCACGTCCACCGCGCGCGTCAGATCGTCGCCAATTTCGGTCTTGGTGGCATTCAGCAGGCGCAGTTTCAGGCGCGGCCCCGTTTCGGTGCCTTTCACCAGGCCATGCAGCCCGCGCCAGGAACGTTCCAGCTTCTGGAAGTCTTCGCTGTGCATCAACTGGCCCAGACGCTGGCCAATCTGACGGTCGATTTCGGCGATGGCGTCACCCATTGCTTTCAACAGGCCTTTCTTTTCATCGGCGCGGATCTTGCCTTCGGCAGTGCGCATGGCAAATTGCTGGAGCATGCCGCGCGCCTGGTCGTACAGCTTGTCGTCGCCGCCGGCGGTTTCAGGTTCGGCCAGAACCATGGCGTTGTCCGTGATAATTTTATCGAGCACCTTTTGCCACTGTGCTTTGGCGCCCTGGTCGATTGTCGCTACACTCATGTTCATCTCCTTGCGCGCTTAGGCTTGCGGCTGGTCGCCGGTATCGGGTTTCGGTGCCGGAGCAGGCGCCGGTGCCGGCGCATCGCCCATCTTCACACCCCAGGTGGCAAAGGTCGGATCGGATTTCACCTGGTCGGACAGCGCCTTGTACAGCCGGTCGTTGCCATCGATCTTGGCCATCAGGTCGCGCAATTCCTTGCGCTGCTTGAACAGGTCATCCAGGCCGGTCACATGCTCGACCAGATAATCCGGCTCGAAGTGATCCAGTTTCTTGAACGCGATATTGCCGGACAGGCCGTCGATGCCCTTGATGTCCATATTCGGCGAGATGGTTTCCATCACCTTGTCGAAATTATCGCGGTCGATTTCGATAAAGCGGCGCTTGGCCAATGGTTCCTCGGTCACGCCCAGATCGGCCAGGATGCCCACAACCATCGGCAATTCACGCTTGACGCTGGCGCCACCGGTTTCCACTTCATAGCTGATCTGAACCCGCGGCGGGCGGTTACGTTCCAACCACTTCTGACTGCTTTCGGTAGACATTGCTAACTCCCCTCTTGTGCAACGGTTGACAGGAGCACCGGTTCAGGCGCCGGCGCCGGCACTTTCACTACTAGCTGCTTAACGCTTGGCGCCGGGCGGAGGCCGGGCGCCGCGCCGCACCACATCGTCCCAGGTGCGGAACAGCGCCAACGGCAGGCCCGCCTGCGGCGCATGTTCGGGATCGGGCCGGTAGTGGCCCGAACTATTACTCCACCAGCGCAGCGCACCGCTTTCGAAATACGCTTCGCCGGCATACATCACCGGCTCCCCGCGCGACAGCACGGCGTGCCGCAGTCGCTGATGCATCCGGGTTTCGCCTTCCTGCGTGCGCACAAAGATGTAGCGCGCATTCGGCACATACAGGCCGCGGCCACCAGCGCCGCGCATGCTGTAGTTCCCGTTCCAGGACTGCAGCGTGTAAATGTCCTCCTTCCGCAAGTCCGGCATCGCCAGCGGACGCAGATTCGGATAAAGCCGCTGCTGCAGCGGATGATTCGGCTGCGGGCGGGCCGATGGCGGCAACTTAATGGCCACGCGTCCCCAGCAAGCGGTAAATCTGTTTCAGATCGCTCTCGCTATCCAGCAGCTCCTGCAATAGCTCGGCCAGCGGCATGCTGCCCCAGGCCACGGCGCGCTTGACCAGATAGGGCACTGGGCTGTGCGGCTCGGTACGCAAGAGATAGTCCGCGATTTCATCCAGTCGCCGGTAAGCTTCTTCTCGGCTGTGCGGCTGCGGGCCGGGTTCCATCACCCGCGGCGCCGGCAATTCCTGTACGCTTCCCATGTCATCCTCCTGTTCCACCTCTTCCGGCCAGGGCACACCGGCCAGCTCCTGCAAAGCCTGGAAGCATTCATCCAGCCGCAGTTCGATCCCGTTGAGGGCCACCGCCTGGTCGCCCAGGCAGCTGTCGAGTACGATCCCCAGCCGATCCAGTGCCACGGCCGCGCCATGCAACTGGATTTGCAGATCCTTGTAGAAATGTGCGGGCGTCATCGCCACCGCCGTACTGAAATGCTGGCGCGTGAGTGTGACGTCGTCTGTTCCGGCCTGACCATTGCGGCCTTTCTGCTGCGCCGGCGGCGCTGCGGACAGCTCGTTGCGCAATACCTGTCCCCATTCGGCCAAGGTGAACAAGCGTCCCGCCGGCGACGCCCCGGCGGCGATCTGGACCGATCCCAACGCAAGCGCGGCATGCTTGTTCAGCCAGATAAATGGCGCCAGCCGGTATTCGGGATCGCCGTGTTCCATGCGTGGATACAGGCCGTCCCAGAATTCTTCCAGCAGGCTGGTAATCAGCTGAAGCCCTTCGATCAGGCCCGGCAAACCATTACGCCGCAGCCATGCTTCGGTGAGCCAGGCAGCAATTTGCAAATCTTTGCTACGATGGCTTAGCGCGTCCGTGCAAAGCTGTTCGACCAAAGCCCAGTCGGCGCGTTTCAAAGGCTGTTCCCAGATCCCTTGCGGCAGGCTGCTGTCGTCTTCACGCCGCGCTTCTGAGATGCGTTGATAGATGCTGTCGTGGCGCAGCCAGTCGCCGCACGGACTGGCTGCCGAAATCGGCTTCAGAAGATTGGCGTGCTGCTCGCGCGGGGCCTGGGTAGGTGTCTGCATCATGGCCTCGCCATCAGGATGTTCTGCTCATCGCCTGGCGCCGCAATCGGGAAACGCGGGAAGACCAGTGCTTCTTTTTTCTGCGACGGCATGACGGTCATACTCAGGAAGACACGCGCCCGTTCGTCGTTTGGCATGGCGGCTTTGGCGGCGGCGCTGGTGGGCGCAGTCGGAATGTCGAAGCGCAGCGTCTCGAATTTGGCGGGGCCCATGCGCGGTACGCGCTGGCGCGCCAGCATGCGCAGCAGCGACCACGGTTCGCTGTAGCGGTAGATTACGTCGCGCCCTGTCACGCTCATGTAGCGGTCGCTGCCATCGCTGAAGGGCAAGGACGTCACATTATCGGCCCAGCGCAAGGTCAGCACCACCTGCATACCCGGCCGCCACGGCAGCATCTGCACGGCGGACTTGCTGCTGCTGGTCCAGCTGATGCGTTCATCGCCGCTTTGCAGCGTCCAGGCGACGATATGGTTGCCGCCGATCTCGCCCCCCAGCGCGTTGTTGCCATCCGATTCGCCATTACTGCCGACACGGAAGCGCACGGCCAGATCGTAGCCCGTGCCGTCGCTGCCGTCCGCTGTGGGCAGCAGCGGCGCAAGGAAGGCGCGGGCCGCACCGCTGGCGGCGATGAAGTCACGTTCACTGCCCGGACGTAGGCGTGGCAGGTCGAAACCTGCCTGGTCGTACAGCCGCAGATAAGACAGAACATCGTCCAGTTCCGCGGAATCCGCTGCACCCGCTGCGTCGGCAAACGGGAACCTCCCCGCCAGCGAGCGGCGGAACTGCGCGCGCAAGTCCATATAGCCTTTACCGGTTTCCTCGCCCGCCAGTTCGCGGCAACGCACGGCCAGCGCAGTGGCCAGCGCGCGGCGGCGTTCCGTGAAAAAGTCGCTGGCGCCGAATGCCACCGTCACCGGCACCGCAGCCGGGATTGCGTTCACTGCGCATTTTTTCCCGTCGGTGGCCGCCAGATCGCCACGGATGTAGGCGTGCAGCTGGGCCATGCGGGCATTGGGCTGCTTTTCCTGATAACGCGCCAGTTCGGCCGTGATATCGGTCCAACGCTTGGCTGAAGGACTACGCAAGCCGCCTTCGCCTGCTTCCACCAGCTTCAGGAGCGGCTGCGCGTGGCGCACCGCCGCTTCGATGCGGGCTTGTTGCGCAGCGAGATATTCCTCCAGCCCAGCGGGATCGCCGCCCGCAAAGCCTTGCGCGGCAGGATTCGGCGTTCCCTGCCACCATCCGAAGTTGCCATCGCGCGGGCGATACAGCCCGTTTTGCGTCAGGTCGCGCTCCAGCCAGCGCAAACCGTTGCTGGCCTGAGCAGCCACCATTTCATTCACGGACGCATACTGCTGCTCGATATCCAGATTATGCAAAGTGTCCAGCAATGAAGTCAGCTGTTTCTGAACCTGGCCAAGCCGCTCATAGACTTCGGCCTCATTGGGCGATTGCATTTGCGCCTTCGTCACCGCCACGGCCAGATTGTCGGCGACACGCTGGCTGGTGTAGCGCTTGAGCTCGGCCTGGAATTGGACGGGGAAGGTGCGCAGCTCCTTGTCCAGATAAGCGCGCGCTTCATCGGCCAGCACCAGATCGCCATTCAGCGTTTTAACGTCCCACAGCGGACCGGCGATCGACGGCGGAATGGGCGCCACAGGCGAAACGGGCGCCATGAAAGGCTGGCGTGCCAGCCGGTCCAAACCGGACTTCAGATTCGCCAGCTCCGGCGTAAACTCAAGATTGCCCTCGGCGCCTTTCTGCAGGATGGCATTTCCCTGGCCGCCTTCCGCGCTCAGCATGGCCAGTTCCAGGGAGTCAGCGCGGTCATCGCGCTCCTTCTTCGCCCACTGCACCAGCTCCTGGCC
>NZ_JBFRDW010000132.1:0-10891 GCF_052113985.1 Pseudoduganella sp. RAF53_2
GCTCGTAAGGCGTACCTTCAAGCTGGAAGCCGATGTGGCCTTCGCTCGGTTTGGCGCCGGTCACGCGGTTCTGCAGCACACCGTTGACAGTCACTTCGATGCTGCCGTCGCGGCTGACGATATCCGCACTGTTCCATTCTCCCGCCGGCCGCTCGCTATCCGCTGCAATATGCGCCTTCACCGGCGGTTTGTTGCCGGTCAGCGCTTCGGTAAAGCTGGCATTCGCCATCGGCAGCAGGTCGCCAGCGTTGCCGAATTTGGTCTGCACTTGCTGGCTCAGTGGCCACACGCGGTCCATCGGTCCTTCGCTGATATGCAGCAGCACGCCGCCGTTGCCGGTCTTGCCCGGCCAGCGCCACTCAACGTGCAGCTTGTAGTTGCGGTAGCTTGCCGTGGTCGCCAGAAAGCCCAGCGGCTTGCCGGCAGACGCAATCACACCGCCTGGTTGTACACTGAACACGCTCGCGACGCTCGCCGCAGGATCGGTACGCAATTCCCATCCGCTGAAATCGCGGCCGTTGAACATATCGGCCGCCGAAGCGCCACTTGCAACCAGCAACAATGCTGCACAAAGAATTCGATTAACCATTTGGACTCCGAATGAAAAAGACACTGCTGTTTCTTCTGCTTTCCGCCAGCGCCGCGCTGGCATCCGCTGCCGATATTCCATTGTGGCCTGAAGGCGTGCCGGGCGCACGCAATATCGGCCCCGAACTGCGCAAGGACGGCTATATTTCCAACGTCAGCGAACCGGCCCTCACCCTCGTCCCCGCCGCGGTGGACCGTCCGAATGGTACCGCAGTCATCATCGCTCCGGGCGGCGGCTACGTACGCGAAGCGGCTGCGCGCGAGGGTTATCAGTACGCCAACTGGCTTAGCACCCTCGGCGTGACGAGCTTCGTGCTGACCTACCGTATGCAGGAATTCGGCCACCCCGCGCCATTGCAGGACGTGCTGCGCGCCGTGCRCATGGTCCRCTCGCGCGCCGCCGAATTCGGCATCGATCCGAATCGCATCGGCGTGATGGGCAGTTCGGCGGGCGGCCATCTGGCGGCCAGCGCCGGCACACTGTTCAATCATCCCATCGGCCGCACCGGCGCTGCGCTGGACGCTGTCAGCGCCCGCCCTGACTTTCTGATGCTGATGTACCCGGTGATCACCATGGAAGCTCCCGCCGCGCATATGGGCTCGCGCAAGGCCCTGCTGGGCGCCTCGCCTCCGCCGGAAATGGTGCAGCTGATGTCCCTCGAAAAACAGGTGACGCCCGCCACGCCGCCCACCCTGCTGATCCACACTCAGGCCGATCAGGCGGTGCCGGTCGAGAACAGCATCCTGTTCTTCCAGGCGCTCACCCGCAACAAGGTGCCGGCGGAGATGTATCTGTTTGAGCATGGCAGCCATGGCATGGGCATGCGCGATAACCTGGGCACCGCGTCGGCATGGCCACGCCGCGCCGAAGAGTGGATGCGCGCTCGCGGCCTGCTGAATACGCCTCAGGCCAAATAGAACATCGGCTGCAGCGGCCATTCACGGGGGCGGTTGCCCGGCGCCGTCTCCATCAGGTCGGCCATGTAATCCCACCACTTCTTCATGACGGGCTGCTGCGGCAGCTCGTCGATCTTGTTTTCCGACCGGAGTTTCAGCACTGCGAACAGGTGCAGGGTTTCTTCGTCCAGAAAGATGGAGTAGTCGTAGATCCCGGCTTCACTCAGCGCTTCCGACAGCTCGGGCCAGATCTCGTCATGGCGGCGGCGGTATTCCGCCACCGTCCCCGGCTTGAGTTTCATACGGAATGCACGCGTGTTCATTTGTTCACCGCCATTTTCTTGAGTTCCGACGCGGCCAGCAGGAAGCCGCCAACGCCATAATTGAAGCTCGACGCTGGCCGGTAGTAGGCTGGCTCGGCTCCCGTTTGCTGGATGCCGCCAAGCCGTCCGTCGGCATACACGTTTTTCAGGATACCGGCCCAGGCGCGTTCGATCACCGGCTTATAGGTTGCGGCGTCCAGATASCCTTTGTTGACGCCATATGCCATGCCATACACGAACAGCGCGGAGCCGGAGATTTCGGGTAGCGGGTAGCTGGCCGGATCGAGCAAACCCGCGTGCCACAGACCGTCCGCGCCTTGCAGCGATGCGATGCGCGCCGACATCTCGCGCAATTGCTGAATATAGAACTGGCGCTGTGGATCGTCTTGCGGGATGTAGTCGATGGTGCGCGCCAGGCCACCCATCACCCAGCCTTCGCCGCGCGACCAGAAGATCTTCTTGCCGTTCGGCTCGCGCTTGCTCAGATAGCTGACGTCACGCGCGTACAGGTGCTCTTCCTTGTCGTACAGCGCGTCGTAAGTCTTGCGCCATTGATCGTGTACGTAGTCCAGATACTTGCGGTCGCCGGTGGCCTTGTACATCTTGGCCCAGACCGGGGGCGCCATGAACAGCGCATCGCACCACCACCACGGCAGGCGGGCATCGCCGGGACGCAAGGTTGGCAGCGGCTGCAGGGTGTCCAGGAAGGCGCGCGTTGGGGCAATGCGCTCATCGCCGCCGTCCTGGAAGTACAGCTCAAGGTAGGTCTGGGCAACGCTCTGGTCATCGGCATTGGGATACGGGCCGCGCAGGTCCCAGCTGAATTGCTTTGCCATCGCCAGCATGGCGTCGCGGTATTTGCGGTCGCCGGTCGCTTCCGATGCAGCCATGAAGCCGGTGAACAGCACCGACGAGGTCCAGATGCGGTCAAGGTGCTTTTGCGTGCGCTCCAGCTGCCAGTCGGCGACCTTGCGCAGTGCCTTGTCGATGGCTTCAGCCGTCAGCGCCGGTGACAGATCGGTTGCCAGCGGACCGCCGTTGGCCGGGGCGTCGCCGAAGAAGCGGCTGGTGTCCTTGTCCACGATGGCCTGCATCGCCGGCGTTGGCAGTGGGTAGCTGCCGGCCGCCGGCTCTTGCGGCGCTGTGGCACAGCCAGCGAGGCCGATCGCGAGTGATAGCGCGGCGATCCTTGGGCGAAGCGGAAGCGATGCGGAGCGCGTGTGGGCGAGGCTGTCGGTCATGACTTATCCTGTTCTTCGAAACTCTTCTTCGAGGGATCTTCTTTCGGTTGCGGAGAGCGCACGATGAAGCTTTCTTTCGGCAGGCCGCGTACTGCGCCGGCGTCTTCCAATTCAACCGGCGAGGCGATGGCCAGTTTCAGCTTGGTGAACTGCCAGTCTTTCACGTCATACAGCTGGCCGCCTTTGCTGGCCTGGATGTCCAGATTATCGAGGCTGAAGCGCTGCAGGGGCGCTTCCTTGTAGCCGCTAACTTCAAACGCCGTTGTAGCGCCGGTAGCTTTGATGTTCCAGATCTTCACGTCGTGGAAGTGGGCGATACCCTTTTCACGCGGCACTGGCGTGGCCAGCACTTTCCAGTACGGCGGATAATCCTTGATCTCGTCCGGAATCTTCGCGTAGCTGTAGCTCGGGTTCCAGTTCATCGTAATGCGCAGCACGACGGGGATATTGGTCATTGTGAAGTCGTGAATGCGCAGGTTCTCGCCGAAGCCACCGCGTGTGTGGGCGGATTTGAACAGGATGCCGACGGGGACATTGCCTTCGACCTTGATGTTGTAGGCTTCGACATTGCGGAAGCCGCCTGCCGTTTCGCTGCCGAAGGTGATGCCAGCTGCGGCATCACGCACCACCGAGTCGCGGACGATGACGTCTTCCGTCGGGCGCGCCACGCGCTGGCCATCGGAGTCGCGGCCGGCCTTCATGCACAGAGCGTCGTCGTTGACGGCAATATCCGCGTGCTGCACCAGGATTTTCCTGGACGAATCGATGTCGATGCCATCAGTGGATGGACCACGGCCGCCTTCATTATTGCGGATGACGACACCGTCCACGGTCACATCTTCGGAGTAGCAGATGTGCAGGGTCCAGAAGCCTGAGCGGCGCAGCAGCAGGCCGCCGCCGATCCTGGCGTGTTTGCTATTGAAGACCTGAATCAGGCGTGGACGCTTGGCGTCGTAGTCGGAAGCCCAGCGCAGGCCACGCGGTTCGTATTCCTTGCGCAGGTTCCAGTAGCTGTCCCAGAAGATTTTTCCGTCACCATCGACGGTGCCCTCGCCTTCGATCGCGGCGCGCTCCTGTTCGTAGATATTGACCAGCGCGGCGGGCCATTTCATTTCGATGCCGGCAATGCGCGTCGCCATCACTGGGTAGTCTTCCAGTTTTTGCGAGCCAAGCAGGGTGACACCCTTATCCAGGCGCAGCGTGACGCCGGTCTTCACGAAAATGGAGCCGGTCAGGTAGGTGCCGGCCGGGAAGCTGACCTTGCCGCCACCTTGCGCTGCTGCGTCGATAGCGCGTTGGATGGCCCGTGTGTTCATCGTCGCGCCGTCACCTTTCGCGCCGAAGTCGGCGACGCTGACGTTCTTCGCAGATGCCGCGCCGGCCGCCAGCATCGCCAGGGCCACGCCCACGGCTGCGGCAAATTTTGGTGTCCAATTCATGGAGCACTTTCCTTTCATTGAGCGCCCCCAAGCAGGCGCACAGGGCCAAGCAGGCCGGATGGATGTGGCGTGATCAGGTGCGTATCCTGCGGTACAAAGCGCTGGCCGTAACGCGCCCACAGCAGGCGGTGATCGGCGCGATCCTGCCCGGCCAGGCCGTTGATGGCGAGATTGGCGACACGCACCTCGATCTTGTTGCTCCCCTCGTGCAGCCATGGGGTGGCATCGAGCCTGTATGGCGGCTTCCAGAGCGATCCCGCGCGCTGGCCGTTGATAAAGACCACGGCCGCTTCACGGATCGGGCTTTCCAGCATGGCGCGCATGCCGGCGGGGACTTTCGGAGTAGCGTCCAACGGCTTGCCTTCGCCAAAATCAAGCGTCAAATGTCCGCGCAGCTGGCTGGCGTTCAGATCGACCGTCTTCGCATACAGCACTTCGGCCGACAGGAAGCGCGTGGAGTCATTGTCGGTCCAGGAGAGCAACGCTGGCATCGCCTCCGGCGCTCGGCCGGGGAAAGTGACGTTCCAGTCGCGGCTCCAGTCAGCTACCACAGTGCCCACAGCCGGCCAGGCTGACGCCGTCGCGGGCGCACGCGCGCCGGCCGCCGCATCCTTCGTCGTTGCGGCCAACTGGGCCGGACTGTCTGCAAGGACGAGGATACGGGACTCGTAAGGCGCCAGGTCGAGGGCGAGCGACGGCTGTACGGTCGCAGCAGCGGACTGGCCGCTCACGCAGTCCCACCAGGCCGCGTGACGGCGAGCGGCGCGAACAGCCGCGGTGGTGCGCACGGAATGGTTGCTGGTATTGGCGATGAAATAGATGTCGGCATCAGCCAGTTTGCGGTGAATGAAGCCGACGTCGCCAGCCGATGAGGCAAGCTTGAGATCGGGCGCTACTGCGCGGGCGAGCGCAGCGCCCACGGCGGCATCATCGGCAACAAGCTGCACGCCGCTCAAAGCAAAGAGCTTCTGCGTCGCTGCAACGACCTGCGGCGTGACGTGCGCGGCGTCGGCATAGCCTGGCGCCAGCGATGGCTTGCCGCCAACGGCGATGATCTTGCCGCCACTGCGCACATAAGCTTCCAGTTTTGCCAGCACAGCCGGCGACAGGCGCACAATGTGCGGCAGCACAAGCGCCTTGTGCGAGACGCCCAGCGCCAGCACGGATTCGGCATCCACGTAATCGAAATTGTGGYCCGCATCCAGCACCTGTTCGGTCAGCGCAGACGTGACGAACTTGTGCATCTCGGCCGAGACGGACATCTTGCCCGGCGTGAGCGAGGCGTAGACATCGTCCGTCGGCAGGAATACGGCAACGTCATTGGCAGGCGCGCCCTGTCGCATCAGGTAGCTGGTGCGCTGGAGGTAGGCGTTCACGTCCGGCATGACGTTCCACCACGGCTGATGGTTGTTGAACACCGCTGCCGCGTAGAAGGAGTAGCCCGGTTCCGGCGTTCCTGGAGGATTGTAGGGCCAGCCGTGGCCAATGAACTGGTTCACGCCTTGCAGCAGCATGCGGTCCGCTTCGGCCYTCATGTCCAGCGGCGTGGCGCTGAAGGCCGGCGAATTGAGCCAGGTCCAGGTTTCGGCGGAGATCACATTGCGGCCATACAAATGGCCTGCCGACGTCGCCCAGCGTGTAAAGGAGAAGCTGCGGAATTGTGGCCCCTCGCCTTCCGGCAGCGCCACCAGGCGGTTGCTGGACATGGTCACCACCGGCTCGCCGTAAGTCTGCGAACGGAATTGCGTACCATGCGCACGTGCCCAATCGTTCAGCGGCGTGAGATAGCGTTCGTTGACGAGTTCCGTTTGCGTTTGCGCCCAGTCGCGGCGCAGCGCGGCGGCGTCCGGGCCCTGGCCGGTAAAGATGACCGGCAGATGCGGTTTCAGATCATAGCCGCGGCGGCGCTGGAATTCGGCGAGGAAGTCTTCCGTCCAGTCGGTGTTGTAGACCTCCAGGCTGTCGGAGAAGACCGCGTATGGCGGCTTGTCGCCGAAGGCCTTGAGCAGCGGCTCGGCGACCGTTTGCAGGTGATTGTCAATGGCGCGGCGGCTCAGGTGATCGAGCACGAAGCCTTCGGCGCCCAGTGCGGGACGCTTGACTTGCTGGCCAGTGTGGCTGGCGATGTAGAACACCGCAACGCGCGCTGACGCAGCAGCCGATACGGCCGCGCGGCCGGATGGTGCGCCAGCCGTCAGCGTGAGCGATGCGAGACGAGTGGCGTCAAACTCCTTGGCGCTGCCTTCGCCAATGAAGGCGGCCAGCAGTTGTTCACCACTGGCGAGGGCAGGCAGTGTGACGGATGCCGCACCGGCGGGTACTTCAAATACCGCCTGGCGCAGCCGGCCTGCGGAATCAGCTGCCGTGACGTGCGGACCGCCGTAGGGCCAGCCGCTGCCCAGCGTAATGTCGACGCGCAGGCCGAGATCATGCGCCTTGTTGTTGGCGAAGCTGACAGCGTCGAGGAACTCGGGGGAAAGATAAGGAACGTTGTGGATGCCGCGCGTGGCGTCGTCCAGTTCCATTGGGTAGACGGGCTGGATTTCCACGCCGCCGAAGCCGCCCGCCTTCATCGCGTTCAGTTCGCGCTCAAGCTGCGGCTTGACCACGGCGGGGCCAAACCACCACCAGCGCACCATCGGCCGCGCATCATCCGGTGGCGCAGCCAGCCGGGCCACTACGTCCGCGATACGGTCCGAATGCACAGGCCCAGCGCTGCGGGTCGCAGCCACGCCGGCTTGCGAAGGCGCGGCGGCGGGGGAGGCGCCGTCAGAACGTGCAGCGGCCGTCGAACCGGCGACGGCCGCGCTGCCCAGCGTTACGGCCGCCAGGCATGCCAGGGGAAGCCGGCGCACGGCTCAGACGATGCCGCTGCCGCTTACTCCTGCCTTGGCCGGACGGCGCACGGCAGCCTGTTCGCGATAGCCGGCCGCGCGGTAGCACGCCACCGGATCGATCGCGCCTCCCGAGCGTGCGCGCGCCATCGCGAGGATGGGGCTGACGTCCGTGCGGTAAGCCTGCTTCAGCGTTTGCGCCGACTGCAGTGCATCATTCGATTCCTGGAAGCCGCGCAGCGTTTCGCGATCGACCAATGCCGCCTGTACGAAAGCGCGCTGCACTTCCGCTGCACTGTTCATCAGGCTCTCAATCGGATCGGTCACATTATGCGACTGGTCCAGCATATAGGCCGGACGCAGCGCGGCATCGCGCAAAGTGGCATCCGCCAGTTCGTTAAAGATCAGGAAGAGCTGGAAAGGATTGATGCTGCCCGAATCCAGGTCGTCGTCGCCATACTTGCTATCGTTGAAGTGGAAGCCACCCAGCTTGCCGAACTGCGCCAGGCGCGCCACGATCATTTCAATATTGGTGTTGGGCGCATGGTGGCCCAAATCGACAAGGCACTTCGCCTTGTCGCCCAATTGCTGCGCGCATGCGAAGCTGGTGCCCCAGTCAGCGATGGTGGTTGCATAGAAGGCCGGCTCGAACAGCTTGTGTTCGATGAAGACCAGCCAGTCTTCCGGCAACGCACCGTAAATGTCGCGCATGGAATCCAGATAGCGCTCCAGCGAACCGCGCAGATTGTGCTGGCCGGGGAAGTTGGCGCCGTCGCCCACCCACACGGTCAGCGCCTTCGATCCAAGCGCCTTGCCCAACTCGATACACTCGATATTGTGCGCCACAGCTTGCGCGCGCACGGCGGCGCTTTGCGCGGTCAGGCTGCCGTACTTGTAGGTCTGCGCCTGATTGGCCTGATCCTGGAAGGTATTGGAGTTGACCGCGTCGAAGCCTAAGCCGTACGACGCAGCCTGCTCGCGCAGGGCTTTCGGATCGTCCGTCTTATCCCACGGGAAGTGCAGCGAAACGGAAGGCGTCGCACGAGTGAGCTGATGGATCACACCGCAATCTTCCATCTTCTCGAACACATTGCGCGGCTCGCCCTTGCCGGGGAAGCGCGCAAAGCGCGTGCCGCCGGTGCCTACACCCCAGCTGGGGATAGCCACCGCGAAGCTCTGGGCCGCCGCGGTCAGCTTTTCAATGTCCACACCGCGGCGCGCCAGCATGCCGCCCAAGGCGGCGTAGTCGGCATCCAGGTTTGCCTGCAGGGTGGCGTTATGCGCGGCCACCTGGCCCTGGTCGAATACTGCACTCATCTCGTTGTCTCCTTTGTTCCGCCGCTTATTGCGGTCTGACTATCGCGTGAAAGCTGCGGCGTTGCCGGCATCCACGTTGATTACATTACCAGTGCTCTTGCCTGCCTTGTCGCTGGCCAGGAAGTACACCGCCTCTGCGATATCTTCCGGCAGAACGCTCAGTTTCAGCATGCTGCGGTCGCGGTAGAAGGCTTCCACATCGTCCGCTTCGATCTTGTTCGATTGTGCACGCTCCTGCTTCCACTTGCCATCCCAGATGCGGGAACCGCGGATCACGGCGTCCGGATTGACGACATTGACGCGGATGCCATGTGGCGCACCTTCCAGCGCCACGCAGCGCGCCAGATGAATTTCCGCAGCCTTGGCGGTGCAGTAGGCCGAGGCACCAGCCGATGCCACCAGGCCGTTCTTCGACGCCACGAACACCATGCTGCCGCCCAGCTTCTGCTGCTTCATGATGCGGAAAGCGCCGCGGCTGACCAGGAAGTAGCCCTTGACCAGAATATCCTGATTACGCTGCCAGATTTCCAGGGTAGTGTCTTCCAGCGGTGCGGAGGATGCGATACCGGCATTGGACACCAGCAGGTCCACGCCGCCAAAGCGCAGCGAGGATTCGCGCAGCACGTCTTCCACTGCCTGTTCGCTGGTCACGTCGGCGATAAAGCTGGCCACGTTGTCCTTGCCTGCGACCTTGACCAGGGCTTTGTGCGCCTCATCGAGCACTTCCTTATCGATATCGGTCAGCAGCACGCATGCGCCTTCCTGCAGCAGCTGGCGCGCGACAGCCTGGCCGATACCGCCTGCGCCGCCGGTCACCAGAGCGATGCGGCCCGCCAGGGATTTCGGCTTCGGCATACGCTGCAGCTTCGCCTCTTCCAGCAGCCAGTATTCGATGTCAAAGGCTTCCTGCTCCGGCAGACCGACATAGGAATCCACACCGTTCGCGCCGCGCATCACGTTGATCGCGTTGACGTAGAACTCGCCGGCGATACGCGCCGTGGCCTTGTCCTTGGCGAAAGACAGCATGCCCACGCCCGGAATCAGGTAAATAATCGGATTTGCGTCGCGTACGGCCGGGCTGTTGGAACGCTTGCAGCGCTCGTAGTAAGCCACGTAGTCGGCGCGGTAGGCTTCCAGGCCGGCATCCAGGCTGGCGACCAGCGCGTCAAAGTCCGGCTTGGACGGATCGAAATCGATCACATAGGGACGGATCTTGGTGCGCAGGAAGTGGTCCGGGCAGGAAGTGCCCAGCGCCGCCAGCGGCTTCAGATCACGGCTGCACACGAATTCGAGCACGGCGGCGCTATCGTCGAAGTGGCCCAGTTTGAATTCGGTCTTGCTGATTTTGCCGCGCAGGATAGGCATCAGGCGCGCAGCCAGGTCAGCGCGCTGTTGCGCGGCCATTGGCGCAATCGCCGCGCCGCCGAACACCGGCTGCTTCACATTCGCGGCCAGCCATTCCTCGGCGCGCTTGATGATGGCCAGCGTGGTTTCGTAGCAGGACTTGGCGGTATCGCCCCAGGTGAACAGGCCGTGGCCTTCCAGGATGATGCCCTTCAGTTCCGGCTGCGCTTTCGACAGCGCTTCCAGCTTCAGGCCCAGGTCATAGCCCGGACGCTGCCACGGCAGCCAGCCCAATTCACCTTCGAAGATTTTTGCGGTCAGCGCCTTGCTGCTGGCGCAGGCGGCGATGGCGATCACGGAGTCCGGGTGCATGTGGTCCACATGCTTGCGGTCGATGTAGGCGTGCAGCGGCGTGTCGATCGACGCGGCGCGTGGATTCAGGTTGAAAGTGCAGTGCGGCAGATAGCCGACCATCTCGTCTTCGTGCTCAAGACCGCGGTAGCGCTGCTTCAGCGCCTGCAGTTTGCTCATGTAGAGCGTGGAGAAGCCATCCAGTTTGATGCTTCCCAGGTCACCGCCCGAGCCCTTCACCCACAGAACCTCCACCTGCTCACCGCTCAGCGGATCTTCCATCATCACTTTGGCCGAGGTATTACCGCCGCCAAAGTTCGTGATGCGCAGGTCCGATCCGAGCAGGTTGGAACGGTACAGCAGCAGCTCTGGTTCGCTCATGGAGGCGGCCTTCGCGTCGTCCCACAGCGATTCGATCGCTGCCTTCTGCTTTGAATCTTGCATTACTTTCTCCGTGTTGAATTGCGTTTGTTTTGCCTTCGAGGCAACCGGAGCCAGTAGAAATCAGCGGCCGGTGGGGTGTCAATGCGGAAGCAATCAACATGATGACTAAGAAC
>NZ_JBFRDW010000133.1:0-10852 GCF_052113985.1 Pseudoduganella sp. RAF53_2
TCGCAGGCCATGGGGCGTGTGGGCGAAGTGATCCTGCGCACCTGGCAGACCGCGCACAAGATGAAGATCCAGCGCGGCGCACTGGCCGAAGATTCGGAGCGCAACGACAACTTCCGCGTCAAGCGCTACGTGGCCAAGTACACCATCAACCCGGCCATCACGCATGGCGTTTCGCATATCGTCGGCTCGATCGAAGTGGGCAAGCTGGCCGATATCGTGCTGTGGAAGCCTGCCTTCTTCGGCGCCAAACCATCGATGATTGTGAAGGGAGGCATGATTGCCGCGGCGCAGATGGGCGATCCCAATGCGTCCATCCCGACGCCGCAGCCGGTGCATTACCGGATGATGTTC
The DNA here is from genome assembly GCF_052113985.1 of Pseudoduganella sp. RAF53_2. NCBI lineage: Bacteria > Pseudomonadati > Pseudomonadota > Betaproteobacteria > Burkholderiales > Oxalobacteraceae > Pseudoduganella > Pseudoduganella sp. RAF53_2. Next base: position 352 of record NZ_JBFRDW010000133.1, read on the forward strand.
GGCGCCTTTGGCGGCGGCCTGAAAAAATCGCTGACCTTCGTATCGCAGGCCGCTTTCGATGCCGGCATCGGCGAGCAGCTCAAGCTGCAAAAGCCGGTGATGGCCGTACGCGGCATGCGCACCCTGCGCAAGCACGACATGATCCATAACGGCGCCACGCCGCTCATGGAAGTCGATCCCGAAACCTATGAAGTGCGCGCCGAYGGCCGCCTGCTGACCTGCCAGCCCGCCGATGTACTGCCGCTGGCCCAGCGCTATTTCCTGTTCTGACGCCATGCTGACTCTGCACACCAAAATTTCCGGCGCCGCGCGCATCGACGCGCGCCTTGTCCTGCCATACGAACTGCGCGAGAAATGCCGCCTGCGCGCGACCCTTGATAGTGGCGAAACGGTGGGCGTGTTCACGGTGCGCGGCACGGTGCTGCGCGATGGCGATCTGCTGACGGGGGAGGACAAGCGCGTGGTGCAGATTGTGGCTRCACCCGAAGCCACCTACCGGGTGACCTGCCGCGATGCCCACACGCTGCTGCGCTGCGCCTTCCATCTGGGGAATCGCCACACGCAGGCGCAATTGGGCGATGGTTTTCTGCGCATCCGTGCCGACGCGGTGCTCAAAGAAATGCTGATCGGCCTTGGCGCGGCGGTTGAAGCGGAGCAGGCACCGTTCGAGCCGGAAGCCGGCGCTTACGGCGGTGGCCATCATCACGGCCATGACCACGGTCACCCGCTGGCGCCGGTGCCGCTGCGGCAGAAGATCCACCGGCCGGGAGACCCGTCATGATCGGCGCCGCCCAGCTGCTGCACCTGCTGCAGTTCGCCAGTCCCGCGCTGCCGATTGGTGGCTACAGCTATTCGCAGGGACTGGAGGCGGCCATCGAACAGGGCGAGGTGCGTGATGCCCCCGGTGCGCAGGCCTGGATTGCCATGCAACTCGCCGACGTGATCGCGCTGTGGGATGCACCGCTGTGCTGGCGTCTCATGCAAGCCTACACGCAGCGCGATGCCCAGCTGGTGCTGGAACTGACCGAGCGCGCTATGGCTGCGCGCGATACCAGCGAATTCCGCGCCGAGAGCGTGCAGATGGGTTATTCGCTGCGCAAGCTGGTCGAGGAACTGGGCATCGTCGACGAGGGCGCACTGGCAATGCTGCGCGCCAGCGACGACGTGCCGCTGCCGGCCGCGTATGCCTGCGCCGTGGCTGCACTGGGCATTCCGCACGAAGAGGCCTTGCTGGCCATGCTGTTCTCGTGGGCCGAGAACCAGGTGCTGGTGTGCGTCAAATCCGTGCCGCTGGGGCAGGTGGCGGGACAGAAGATCCTGCTCGCACTGCGCAGCGATATCGAGGCCGCGGTGCAGCGTGCGCAGACGCTGGCCGATGATGAATTGTCCAACTGGGCGCCGGGTCTGTCGCTGCTGTCGATGCAGCACGAAGTCCAGCATGGCCGCCTTTACAGGTCCTGAAACCATGAATACATCGAATCCCCTGCGCGTTGGCATCGGCGGTCCGGTCGGATCGGGCAAGACCGCCTTGTGCGAGCAGCTGTGCAAAGGCATGCGCGAGCACTACGACATGGCCGTCATCACTAACGACATCTACACCCGCGAGGACATGGAAATACTGCTGCGTGCAGAAGCACTGCCGCCGGAGCGGCTGATGGGCGTGGAGACGGGCGGCTGTCCGCACACGGCGATCCGCGAAGACGCCTCGATCAATCTTGAAGCGATCGCGCGCCTGCAGGCCGATTTCCCTGCGCTGGACCTGATCCTGGTCGAATCCGGCGGCGACAATCTGGCGGCCACCTTCAGCCCTGAACTGTCGGACCTGACGATTTACGTGATCGATGTGGCGGGCGGCGAAAAGATTCCGCGCAAGGGCGGACCCGGCATCACGCGCTCCGACCTGCTGATCATCAACAAGACCGACCTTGCTCCGCATGTGGGCGCCAACCTTGAGGTGATGGCGAACGATGCGAAGCGGCAGCGGGGCGAGCGTCCCTTCTTGTTTACCAATCTTCGCAGCGGCGAAGGCGTAGCGCAGGTGATCGAGTTTATTCGCGAACAGGGCCTGCTTGGCTCATCACAACTGGAGGAAGCATGAAAAGGACGAATGCAGTTGCCTTGCTGGCGGCACTGGTGTCGGCGCCGGCCCTGGCCCATCCGGGTCATCTGGAAGATGTGGCCTCGGGGTTCACGGCCGGCCTGCTGCTGGCCGGCCTGTTCCTGGTAGCGGGAGGCGCGAAAGTGCTTAAGCGTTGGCTGAGTCGCGGCGGCCGCCGGGAAGAATAGGCGCCGCCAGCTCCTGACGCTTGTTCAGGTGGCCGTCGTAAATGGCGCGGATGGCGGCCAGCGCCGGATGTTCGTGCCGTATTCCGATGGCACGCCACTTGCAAAAGTAGGGGCATATGCGATTACACTGTATCCCTATGACAATCGACAGCAAGCAGCCGGACGCTGGCCCCACAACGGTCAGCGTCACGGTGGAGAACCGCGGCAACCGGCCTATCCAGGTCGGCTCGCACTTTCATTTTTTCGAAGTGGATTCCGCCCTGTATTTCGAGCGGTGGAAGGCGTATGGCATGCGGCTCGATATCGCGCCCGGCACCGCCGTGCGATTCGAACCGCGCCAGCAGCGCACCGTCGCACTGGTCAAGCTCGACAGTGACCGCGAAGTGTGGGGATTCAGCGCGCGCGGCGGACCGCGCAAGTAGCGTTCAGGCGCGCGGCGTTTCGCGGCGCTCGCTCAGAACGATGGGCGCCGCCAGTTCCGGATGCTTGCCCAGATGGCCGTCGTAGATGGCGCGGATTGCGGCCATGTCCTGTTCCTGATCGCCGGTCAGGTCGAGATGATCGACCACGCCGATCGTCTTGTTCGGATAGTCGAGATACACCAGCAGCAGCGGCACCTTGGCCGCGAGCGCCAGATGGTAGAAGCCGCTCTTCCAGTGCGGGCGGTAGCCGCGCGTGCCTTCCGGCGTAATCGCCAGCCAGTACCACGGTTCCTTGTGCATGCGCTCGGCCTGCGCGCTGATCATGCCTTGCGGCGCGCTGCGGTCGACCGGCTGGCCGCCCAGCGCATAAAACCATTTGCCCAGCAGCGGGATGCGGAACAGCGAATCCTTCGCCAGCCAGCGGAAGGGCAGGTCGGTGGTCCACTTGGCGAACACGCCCACCATGAAGTCCCAGTTCGAGGTGTGTGGGTACACCACGGCAATCCCGCGCGGCCCCGGCAGCGGGCTGTATAACATCTGCCAGCCGAAGAAATTCAACACCCGCAGAGAAGTGCGCTGCCGCCAGCTTGGCAGATTGTCTGGCTGTAGCCTATATTGGTTCATATTGTCCTCGTGCTAAAAGCGCAGGGGCTGCTACCGTAAGTAATATAAAAATTGAAACAGACTTGCTGAAAAAAACGTCGCATTCTATCCGTGTGTGCGCCGTCCAGCAAGACCAGGGGCGACCAGCCTTGCAACATGTGAAGCATAAAACACAAGAACACCAGGCCGTTCAGCGGTCTGGAATCGGGCGAACATGGTGTAGAGAAGATGACAGATAAGCGACTCTTATGTGTGGCCTTGCCTGGCCACGGAGCGAGAGACGCGATTGGGGCGGTACTGAAGGACTGGGATGTTGGGAAAGCCTCCGGCCTGAAAGAGGCGGGAGAAGTATTGCGCCTGCACCGGTATCTGGTGGGCGTGCTGCTGCTTGACGCCAGCAACTGTCCCTTGGAGACACTCGATCGCTTCCTGCGCGAACACTGGTGGGTAAAGTGGGTGGCGCTGTTCCACCCATCGGCACTGGAGGCGGGGCACTTCCGCCAGCTGGTGCACGATTACTGCTTCGATTACCACACCCTGCCACTGGACGGCCTGCGCCTGCGCTGTACGCTGGGTCACGCGCTCGGCCTGGCGGTACTGCAGAGTCCCGCCATTCCCGGCAGCCGGCCGAATGGCATGCGCCTGACGGGCAATAGTCCCGCCATCACCCGCTTGCGGCAGCAGATCGTCAAGGTGTCGCAGGTGGAAGCGCCAGTGCTGATCTGGGGCGAAAGCGGGACCGGCAAGGAACTGGTGGCGCGCGCCGTGCATGACCATTCCAGCCGCGCCGCCGCGCCTTTCGTGCCGATCAATTGCGGCGCCATGCCGGCCAGCCTGATTCAGTCGGAATTATTCGGCTACGAGAAGGGCGCCTTTACCGGTGCGGCGCGCGACAAATGCGGCCTGATCGAATCGGCCGCGGGCGGCACCATCTTCCTTGATGAGATCGGCGACCTGCCGCTGGATATGCAATCGAATCTGCTGCGCTTCCTGCAGGAGCACACCATCTGCCGCGTCGGTGGTACGCGCCAGATCACGGTTGACGTGCGCGTGATCGCGGCATCGCACGTGAAGCTGCTGCATGCGGTGGACGAGGGCCGCTTCCGCGAAGACCTGTTCTACCGCCTGAACGTGCTGCCGCTGGATGTGCCGGCGCTGCGCGAGCGCGATGGCGATGTGGTGGCACTGGCCGAATACTACTTCAACGCCTTTGCGGCCGAGCGGGCGCCGGGCGTGAAGGGCTTCAGCACGCGCGCGCTGGAGGCGATGTGCGCGCACGACTGGCCGGGCAATGTGCGCGAGCTGGTCAACCGCGTGCGGCGCGCGCTGGTGATGGCGGAGGGGCACATGATACAGCCGTGCGATCTGGGCCTTGAGGACGCCACGCCGGACGTGCTGAACGATGCGCTGGATGGCGTGCGCAYCCAGGCCGAGCGGGCCGCGCTGCAAGCTCACCTATGCGAAGGCAAGAGCATGACCATGGTGGCGCGCGAGCTCGGTGTGTCACGCATGACCTTGTACCGTCTGATGGCCAAGCACGGTATCGAACCTCCATCGCGGCGTTTTATGCATGCCGGATGAGACGGCGTCACACCCATGTGACAAGCGTCGCATGGGGTGGCTTGCAGGACAAATACCCGATCTGCCGCAAACCCTGTCACACCGCTGTGACCCTTCCATAAAGCTAGGCTCTATTGCTCAACAGTCCTGCCGCGAAAAAGCCTTTAAACTCAAGCGCTTCGCGGCTTTCATCAGTGCTGGCACCAAGTTTGCGTAATTGCCTCTGCCTGGGCTTAGCCCGGGTGGCCGAACGTTCAAAAACTACTTTTTGGTGAGGCACAAAATGAATAAAAGCATACTGGCGACAGCAATTGGATTGATGTTCAGTCTAGGAGCGATGGCGCAATCCACAGATCAGTCGGGGAATAACAATACCTCGTCCACGAGTCAGAGCAGGAACAGCAACAACACGAACAACGCGAACGACAACAACAACAGCACTGGCAATGCACGCGCCACGTCTGATGCTGCTGCAGCCGCCAACAATGGCGGGACTGCGACCTCGAACATGACGAGCTCGTTCAACACTTCCTCCGCCACCGCGACCAGCACACTGACCGGTACTGTCAGCGGCAACTCGATCGGCAACATCGGCAATATCGCTACCAACAACGGCAACGCCAACGGCGGCGCAGCACGTGGCGGTATCGGCGGTGATGCGACTGGCGGCAATGCCAGCGGCGCTCGCGGCGGCAACGGCGCCGAAGGCTATGGCGGCGATGGCGGCAACGGTGCCCGTGCAAGCGGCGCTAACGGCGGCTCCGGCGGCAACACCGGCAATGCCAATGGCGGCCGCGGCGCAAGCGGCGGCGATGCCAATGTGGGCGACGCCAATGGCGGCAGCGCCAGCAGCGGCAATGYCCGCGGTGCCAATGGCGGCGACGGCGGCAATGCCCGTGGCGCCCGCACCGGTGACGGCGGCGCAGGCGGCTCTGGCGGCGCAGGCGGCAACGCCGGCCGTGTCGGCGGCAGCACCGGCGGTGCTGGCGGCGCAGGCGGCTCTACCGGCGACGCAACCGGCGGCGGCGGTGGCAATACCGGCCGCGCCATCGGTGGCGACGGCGGCAGCAATGGCGCCGTGAATGGCGGCTATGGCGGCAACAGCGGCCGTGCAGCCGGCGCATCGGGCGGTGACGGCGGCAATGCTGCACGCGCTATTGGCGGCGACGGCGGCGGCACTGGCGCTGCAACCGGCGCATCCGGCGGCTCGGGCGGCAACGCTGCACGTGCCATTGGCGGCGACGGCGGCAATGCGGCCCGCGCAGGCAGCGGCGGCGATGCCGGCAGCACCGGCTCGGTCGGTGGCGGCAATGCCGGTTCGACCCAGAGCGCTGACGGCGGCAATTCGCGTGCCGGTGGCGGCGGCGGCACCAGCACGGCTGGCGCCGCTTCGTCCAGCGGTAATGCCAGCACCGGTGGCGCAGCCACTTCGGGCGCCGGCGGCGGCGGCGGTACCGGCGGCAATGCCGGCACTGGCGGCGCAGGTGCAATGGCGACCACCAACGGTGGTGCTGGCGCAGCAGGCGGTACCGCAACAACTGGCGCCGGCGGCGCTGGTTCTTCGGCATCGACCGCAGGCGGCGCAGGCGCAGCCGGCGGCGCCAACACCAGCGGTGCTGGCGGTGCAGGTGCAGCAGGCACTGGCGGCACGGCAGGCGCAGGCGCCATGGCATCGAATACTGGTGGCGCAGGTGCAGGCGCAGCCAGCGGTGCAGGCGGTGCAGGTGCCGGCGGCGGCAATGGCAGCAGCACAGGCGGCACCGGTGGCGCTGGTGGTGCAGGTGCAGGCGGCGGCAGCAGCGGTGCAGCGTCCAACATGGCCGGCAACGGCGGTGCAGGCGGCAGCTCGGCTTCGGGCGCAGCAGCTGGCGGCGCAGCCACCAACGGTAATGCTACGGCAGGCACCGGCGGCTCCGGCGGCRCAGGCGGCAGCAACACCGGCGGTGCAGCAGGCGCAGGCGGCAGCAACACGGGCGGCTCCGGCGGTGCCGGTGCAGCGGGCGCTGGCGGTGCAGGCGGCGCAGGCGGCACCAACACGGCAGGCACGGCTACCGGTGGTGTTGGAAACGGCGGCTCGGGCGGTGCTGGCGGTACCAACAGCGTGAGCGCTGGCGAGTTCAATATGTCCAACACGATGACTACGGTCGCCGGCGGCGCCGCAGGCATCACGGTGGTGAGCCAGAACAATGGCTTCTCTTCCCTGATTCAGCAGAGCGTCAATGTTCAGGCCAACCTGACGGTCGGCCAGCACTAAGCGCAAAGCGGTGCGCCGCTGCGGCGGCGCACTTCTCAGGACAGGAGAATGTCATGCATACCTGGTCCGCGAAGACAGGCGGGATGCTGGCCTGGCTGTTGTGTCTGCCATGTGTGGCGCAACAGGCGCAGGTCAGCCCTGCGAGGGAAACGCCTCCGGCAGTTGCTGTCGCAAGTGTGGGGACGTCCAATCCGGGCGAACGCAGCCCGGCCCCGGTCCCGGTGCCGCTCGGCGCCGGGCAGGGATCAAGCGGCGTGTTCGGCACGCCGCTCGGGGAGGAAAAGCTGTCGCGCATGCGTGGCGGCACCGATACGCCCTGGAGCGATATGAAACTGAGCGGCACGGTGACCGACAACAGCGCGGTCAACGYGGTAACCGGCAACAATGTGATCACTGGTGGCTCGTTTGTGAATGCGAGTGGCCTGCCGACCGTGATCCAGAATTCCGGCTCCAATGTGCTGATTCAGAACGCCACCATCGTTAACGTGCAAATCCAATGAACATGCCTACGCTACGCTGGTTGTGCCTCACCCTGGCGCTGGCCGCGCCGGCTGCTGCCCCCTTGGCAGCCGAACTGGCCAGCGTCGGCGGTGTTCCGTATTTTGTCCACGTGACCAGCATGAAGGAAGCGCGCTTCCGCACCACGGTGCGGCAGCAGTACGACTTCAGCTGCGGCTCGGCAGCGGTAGCAACGTTGCTGACTTACCACTATGACTTTCCTGTCACCGAGCAACAAGCGTTTCAGGAAATGTATGTCACCGGCGATCAGGCCAAGATCCGGCGCGAGGGTTTCTCCTTGCTGGATATGAAGCGGTTCCTCGGCAACCACGGTTTCACGGCGGACGGCTTTGAACTGCCGCTCGATAAGCTGGTCCAGGCCAAATTCCCGGCCATTGTGTTGATAGTTGAGAAGGGTTACCATCATTTCGTAGTGGTCAAGGGCGTCGAGTCCGACCGCGTGCTRCTGGGCGATCCGTCTGGCGGAACACGCGCCGTGGGGCGCAAATCCTTTGAGGCCATCTGGCCAAATCACCTGCTGTTTGTGATCCATAAACGCAGTGGCCCCGACAACGGCAAGCCGCACTTCAATGAAGTGGCCGAGTGGAAGGTGGCACCGCGTGCCTTCCTGGGCGATGCGGTGGACCGCGAAGGGCTGGCAAGAGTGACGGTGCCGAAGAACGGCGCCGGCGAATTCTAGGAGCGAGCCATGCGCAATTCCCGCTGGATGCTTGCCTTGCTGTGCAGTCTTGCGGTGCTTCCGGCCGATGCCGATGAAGCGAGCCCGGACTGGGGCACGCCTGTGCCCGACAGCGAGCTGGAAGCGGTCCGCGGCGGCTTCGACACCGGCAATGGGCTGGTCGTCTCGCTGGGCATTGAGCGCCTGGTATCCATTAACGGCAACGTGGTTTCCACCACCCAATTCAATATCGCCGACATGGCGCGCATGAGCAGCGCCGAGGCCCAGATCGCACGCGAGGCGCTGCAGCCCTTCCAGTTGGTCCAGAACGGACCGGGCAACAGCTTCTCCGCCGATGCGATGCCTCAGTTGATGTCGGCCCTCCTGATCCAGAACAGCGTCAATGATCAACTGATACGCAGTCAGACCACCATCAATGCAACGGTCAATACGCTGGCTGCGCTGAAGAGTATGAATCTGGAAGCAACGCTGCGCCAGGCATTGGCCAATGTGGTTGGCCCGCGCTGAGCACGGCAGCATCTGTCGACGTCGTCTCTAGAAAAGGGGGAAGCATGCAGCTTGTCCGTACCTTGCGCGCCGGCTCAGCCGGCGTCACACTCTTGATGTGCAGCGCCGCCATGGCGCAACTACCGCAGGATAATCGCAGCAACGCCGCCATGGCGGCCGAACTGGAGACGCTGAAGAAGCAGCTGGCCGAACAGAAGGCCATGCTGCAATCCCTGCAGGAAGACTTGAAGCGGCTGAAAAATCCCGTGGCGCCGAGCCAGCTGGAGCAGGCACGCGGCACCGGCAGCGGGCAGGCGGGAGGGCAGGCACAAGCGGCGCCGGCGCCCAGCCAGCCGGCCCAGCCCGCCGACGACCGGCGCACGGCAGCACAAGGTGCACAAGGCGCACAAGGCGGCGGCGACCAGCGCAACGACCCCGTCGGCAAGGCGCCCGAGCGCGACAGCCGTCCACCGGCGGTGGCGCCTTTGTTCGAGGCGCCCGGCGTGCTGACACCGCGCGRCCACTACGTGCTTGAGCCCAGTTACCAGTTCGGCTATTCGTCCAGCAACCGCGTGGCCCTGGTCGGCTACACCATCATTCCGGCACTGCTGATCGGCCTGGTCGACGTGCGCGAGCTGAAGCGCAATACCAACACCGTCACGCTGGCCGGGCGCTATGGCTTGACCAACCGCACGGAAGTCGAGGTGCGTCTGCCCTATACCTACCGTTCCGATTCGACCGTGAGCCGCGAACTGTTCACCGGTACCGCGGTCGAGAACGTGTTCCAGACCAGCGGCAAGGGCATTGGCGACGTTGAAGTGGCGGTGCGCCACCAGATCAATGATGGCGGTCCCGACAGCTCCTATTACGTTGCCGGCTTGCGTGTGAAGACCCGCACCGGCAAGGACCCGTTTGAAGTGGTGACGGATTGCCAGGTGCGCTGCGTGGGCGACAATGCGTCGGGCACCGGCCTGCCGCTGGACCTGCCGACCGGCTCCGGCTTCTGGGCCATTCAGCCCAGCCTGACCTGGCTGTTCCCGTCCGATCCAGCAGTCTTCTTCGGCAGCGTGAGCTATCTGTACAACATCAAGCGTGACAACGTGGAACGCCAGGTGCTGAGCGGAGCGATGGAGCCGCTGGGGACGGTCAAGCCGGGCGCCGTGGTCGGCTTCAACTTCGGCATGGGCCTTGCGCTGAACGATAAAGCGTCGCTCAGCCTCGGCTACGATCACCAGTCGATCGCACGCACCAAACAGAACGGCGTCGCCGTGCCGGGCTCGGTGCGCACCCAGCTGGGTACGCTGCTGATGGGCTTCTCGTATCGCCTCAATGAAAAGCGCACGCTCAACGTGACCGTCGGCGCGGGTCTGACGCGCGATACACCGGACGTGACCTTGTCGGTGCGCCTGCCGATGTCCTTCTGAGCTTTCCGGCGGCCTCCTGCAGAGCCGCCGGAATTGCGCTATCGTAATGATTCCAACAATATTGAGTAAAAGGGAATTCATGACTCAACGCACCCGTATCTCCGCCGCGGTGGCGCTCGCCGCCGCGCTCGCATCCGGCGCTGCCTTTGCTGCAGCGCCTCTGGCCAAGTCCCAGTCCCCCGGTTTCTATCGCACCACGCTGGGCGATTTCGAAGTCACCGTGCTGAACGACGGCACCAATGAAATGCCGATGGACAAGCTGCTGCAC
>NZ_JBFRDW010000134.1:0-10785 GCF_052113985.1 Pseudoduganella sp. RAF53_2
ACCCCGGCAAGCCTTAGAACTGGTCTTCCGGCAGGCCCAGGACGCCGGCGCTGCCGTCGACGATGGCGGTGCGCAGGCTGCTCGATTGCGACAGGATGTGGTCTGCGAAGAAGCGGGCGGTGGTGATTTTGGCTTTGTAGAAGCCTGCGTCGCCTTCGCCTGCGCCCAGCTTGCGCTGCGCGATCTGCGCGGCGCGAGCCATCTGCCAGCCGCCCAGCACGATGCCGGCCAGCTTCAGGTACAGCACGGAGCCGGAGAACACGGCCTTGATATCGCTCCTGGTGTTCTGCACCACGAAGTCCACCACGTCGGACAGGTCGTTCAGGCCCTGCTCCAGGTTCTTGCGGATCGCGGCGAAATCGGCGCCATCGCTCAGTTCAGCAGCGGTAGCACGCGCCTGAGCGATCAGGCCCTTGGCAATGGCGCCACCATCGCGCACGGTCTTGCGGCCAACCAGGTCATTCGCCTGGATCGCGGTGGTGCCTTCGTAGATGGTCAGGATCTTGGAATCGCGGTAGTGCTGTGCTGCGCCGGTTTCTTCGATGAAGCCCATGCCGCCATGCACCTGCACGCCATCGCGCGTCACGTTCTCGGACATCTCGGTGGACCAGCCTTTGATGATCGGCACCAGGTATTCGTAGATCGCCTGGTTCTGCTTGCGCACTTCCGCATCAGCGTGATGGTGAGCGTAGTCGTAGTGGGCCGCACCAACGTAAGCCAGCGCACGCGCGCCTTCGACCTGGGCGCGCATCGACATCAGCATGCGGCGCACGTCCGGGTGGTTGATGATGGTCACGCCAGTCGGGGAACCATTCAGGTCCTTCGACTGCACACGCTCCTTGGCGAAGGCCACAGCCTGCTGGTAAGCGCGTTCCGCCACGCCCACGCCCTGCATGCCGACGCCGAAGCGGGCTGCATTCATCATGATGAACATGTATTCCAGGCCGCGGTTCTCTTCGCCCACCAGGAAGCCGGTGGCGCCACCGTGATCGCCAAACTGCAGCACGGCGGTCGGGGAAGCCTTGATACCCAGCTTGTGTTCGATGGAGACGCAATGCACATCATTGCGCTCGCCCAGCGAACCGTCGGCATTGACCATGAACTTCGGCACGATGAACAGCGAGATACCCTTCACGCCTTCCGGTGCGTCCGGCGTACGCGCCAGCACCAGGTGGATGATGTTCTCGGCCATGTCATGCTCGCCGTAGGTGATGAAGATCTTGGTACCCGAAACCTTGTACGAACCGTCGCCCTGCGGCACAGCGCGCGAACGCACCGCGGCCAGGTCGGAACCGGCTTGCGGTTCGGTCAGGTTCATGGTGCCGGTCCATTGACCCGTCACCAGCTTTTCCAGATAGATCGCCTTCTGCTCGTCGCTGCCTGCGGTCAGCAGCGCTTCGATCGCGCCATCGGACAGCAGCGCCACCAGTGCGAAGGACAGGTTCGAGCCGTGCAGCATTTCCACGCACGGGGTGCCAACCAGCTTGGGCAGGCCCTGGCCGCCGAATTCGGTCGGATGCTGCAAGCCCTGCCAGCCCGCTTCAGCGAACTRCTTGAAGGCTTCCTTGAAACCCTTGGAGGTCGTTACCTTGCCATCAGCCCAGCTGCTTGGTTCTTTGTCGCCCGCGTGATTCAGCGGAGCGATCACGCCACTGACGAACTTCGCATTCTCTTCGAGCACGGCTTCCGCGGTTTCCGGCGTAGCGTCCTCGCAGCCCGGCAGCGCGTTCACGCCGGACAGGTTGGCCAGTTCGTTCATCACGAACAGCATGTCTTTCATTGGGGCTTGATAGCTCATGTGAGTCTCCAAAGCGGTGGGCCGCTCATATTTTTAAAACCAGGGGCAAAAAACGAGTGGCTGCCACAGGGTGGCAGCCACTTGGGTTACGACTGTGGTTATTAACCCAGTTCTTTGACCAGCTGCGGCACAACTTCAAACAGATCGCCAACGATGCCGTAGTCCGCCACGGAGAAGATCGGTGCTTCAGGATCTTTGTTGATGGCGACGATGGTCTTGGAGTCCTTCATACCAGCCAGGTGCTGGATCGCGCCGGAAATACCGACGGCAATGTACAGCGACGGCGCCACGATCTTGCCGGTCTGGCCAACCTGCCAGTCGTTCGGCACGAAGCCTGCGTCCACGGCAGCGCGCGATGCGCCCATTGCTGCGCCCAGCTTGTCGGCCAGCGGTTCCAGGATCTTGAAGTTGTCGCCCGAGCCCATGCCGCGGCCACCGGACACGATGATCTTGGCAGCGGTCAGTTCCGGACGATCGGACTTGGCCACTTCGCGGCTCACGAAAGCGGACTTGCCGGAATCGGCAACAGCAGCCACGCTTTCCACGCCAGCGGAACCGCCGGTAGCGGCAGCGTCAAAGCCGGTGGTACGCACGGTGATGACCTTCACTTTGTCGGACGATTGCACGTAGGCGATCGCGTTACCGGCGTAAATCGGACGCTCGAAGGTGTCAGGCGAATCGACCTTGGTGATTTCGGAGATCTGGGCTACGTCCAGCTTGGCGGCAACGCGCGGCAGGATGTTCTTGCCGTAGGCGGTAGCAGGAGCCAGGATGTGGGAGTAGGAACCAGCGATCGCCAGCACCTGCTCGGCGACGTTTTCAGCCAGGCCATCGGCGAAGTGGGCTGCGTCAGCGTGCAGCACCTTGGTGACGCCAGCGATCTTGGCGGCTGCTTCGGCAGCAGCACCGGCGTTGGCGCCGGCAACCAGCACGTGCACGTCGCCGCCGCATTGTGCGGCGGCGGTCACGGTGTGCAGGGTGGAGCCTTTCAGGCTAGCGTTGTCGTGTTCAGCGATTACGAGTGCGACCATTTTGAGAATCCTTTGAGTTAGCCTGAATTAGATGACTTTAGCTTCGGTGCGCAGCTTGGCAACCAGGGTTGCTGCGTCAGGCACCTTGATGCCAGCGGAACGCTTGGCAGGCTCGGCCACTTTGATGGTCTTCAGGCGCGGGGTCACGTCAACGCCCAGGTCTTCCGGCTTGACGGTATCCAGCGGCTTCTTCTTCGCCTTCATGATGTTCGGCAGGGTCACATAACGCGGCTCGTTCAGGCGCAGGTCGGTGGTGACGATGGCCGGCAGGGTCAGGGACAGCGTTTCCAGACCGCCGTCCACTTCGCGGGTCACGGTTGCCTTGCCGTTTTCCAGCACCACTTTGGACGCAAAGGTCGCTTGCGGCCAGCCCAGCAGCGCAGCCAGCATCTGGCCGGTCTGGTTGGAGTCATCGTCGATCGCCTGCTTGCCCAGAATGATCAGCTGCGGCTGCTCTTTGTCAGCCAGCGCCTTCAGCAGCTTGGCCACAGCCAGCGGCTCCAGTTCGGTCGCGGTCTCCACCAGAATGCCGCGGTCGGCGCCGATCGCCATTGCGGTGCGCAGGGTTTCCTGGCACTGGGTCACGCCGGCGGACACGGCCACGATCTCGGTCACTTTACCGGCTTCCTTCAGGCGGGTCGCCTCTTCCACGGCGATCTCGTCGAATGGGTTCATCGACATTTTGACGTTGGCGATATCCACGCCAGTGCCGTCGGATTTGACGCGCACTTTGACGTTGAAGTCGACGACGCGCTTGACAGGTACCAGGACTTTCATAGGTGTGCCTTTGAAAAAGTGATAAGTAATATAAGTGGGCTAGATTATATGAGAATTCAACTAGTCCGATCGAATAATAGCACGATCGTGCGTTTTTTAAACGTCATCCGGCGCCGAAAAATCAACAGCCGGAATTATAACTTGGGTTTTGCGCGTGACCTTATTTGCGCTGCATCAGGAAGGTGAACTCGGTGCCGTTCTGCACGTGGGACAGCAGGGCGTTACCGGTCTGTTTGGCGAACGCCTGGAAGTCGCGCACGGAACCCGGATCGGTTGCCACAATGCGCAGCACCTGGCCGCTTTCCAGCTCAGCCAGTGCCTTCTTCGCTTTCAGAATGGGCAGCGGGCAGTTCAGGCCCCTGGCGTCGAGGTCCTTGTGAAATTCCATGGTCTCGGGTTCAAGTAGTGTGTCGCTCATCAAATTCTCACTGGTTACTACCGATGTTCCGACATACTACTCCAAATTACGGCGCGTGACGCACTGCACCAAAATAGTTCGAACATCGTTGCAAAGTCACAACGGCCTTGCAATTAAAACAAGCCCCGCGCCCTTAGGTACGGGGCTTTACCGCCTTTAGATACGCTGCTCCACCCATGCTGCAACGCCACTCAGTGCGCTCGGCAGGCCGTCTGGATTGGTGCCGCCCGCCTGCGCCATATCAGGGCGTCCGCCGCCTTTGCCGCCCACTTGTTGTGCAACGAAGTTGACCAGCTCGCCTGCTTTAACCTTGCCGATGGAGTCAGCAGTCACACCGGCGATCAGGCTCACCTTGCCGTCGTTGACGGAGGCCAGCACGATGGCGGCGGACTTCAGTTTATCCTTCAGTTTATCCATGGTTTCGCGCAATGCAGTGACATCCGCACCTTCCATGGTGGCGGCCAGCACTTTCAGGCCTTTCACGTCGACGGCCTTGTTCACCAGCTCGTCGCCCTGGCCGGAAGCCAGCTTGGACTTCAATGCCGCCAGTTCTTTTTCCAGTGCTTTCACCTGGTCCTGCACGGCGCCGATCTTGACGGTCAGCTCTTCCGGGTTGGCTTTCAGTGCGGCAGCCGCTTCGTTCAGCTTGCGTGCCATGCCTTGTACCAGCGCCAGCGCGCCCTCGCCCGTCACGGCTTCCACGCGGCGGATACCCGCTGCCACACCGCCTTCGGAGACGATCTTGAACAGGCCGATATCGCCGGTGCGATGCACGTGTACGCCACCGCACAGCTCTTTGGAGGAGCCGATGTCCATCACGCGCACTTCGTCGCCGTACTTCTCGCCGAACAGCGCCATGGCGCCGTGCTTCACGGCGTCGTCGAAGGACATGTGGTGCGACTCGGTCGCTGCGTTAGCCAGGATCTCGGCGTTGACGATGGCTTCCACCTTGGCGATTTCCTCGGCGGTCATCGGCGCATTGTGGGAGAAGTCGAAACGCGCCTTGTCCGGATCGACCAGCGAGCCTTTCTGCGCCACGTGGCCGCCCAGCACTTCGCGCAGGGCTTTGTGCATCAGGTGAGTTGCCGAGTGGTTGCGGATGGTGCGGCCGCGCGAATGCTGGTCCACTTCCGCGCCGACCGCGTCGCCCACTTTCAGAGAACCTTGTTCAACCACGCCGTGGTGGCCGAACACGTCAGCCTGGATCTTCAGCGTGTCTTCCACGGTGAAGCGGCCGGTAGCGCCGGTGATGAGACCCTGGTCGCCCACCTGGCCGCCGGATTCGGCGTAGAACGGCGTGGTGTCCAGCACCATAATGCCCTGCTCGCCCGCTTTCAGTTCCTGCACCGGCGCGCCATTGGCGTACAGGGCAATCACTTTCGAGTTGTGCGCCAGCTGGTCATAGCCGACGAACTTGTTCTTTTCGCCGCTGTATTCAACATTGGCAGCCATCTTCTTGAACTTGCCGCCTTCGCGCGCTTTCTGCTTCTGCGCTTCCATCGCGACGGCGAAACCGGCTTCGTCCAGCGTCACTTCGCGTTCGCGGCAGATATCGGCGGTCAGGTCCAGCGGGAAGCCGTAGGTGTCGTACAGGGTGAAGGCGGTGGCGCCGTCCAGGTTTTTCGGGTCCTTGGCCAGCTGCGCTTCCAGGATCTTCATGCCGTTTTCCAGGGTCTCGCCGAAACGCTCTTCCTCGGCCTTCAGCACCTGGGCTACGCGGTCCTTGGCTTCCGCCAGTTCCGGATAGGCGGCGCCCATTTCATTGTTCAGGTCTTCCACCAGCTTGTAGAAGAAGGCTTTGCTCTGGCCCAGCTTATGGCCGTGGCGCAGCGCGCGGCGGATGATGCGGCGCAGGACATAGCCGTGGCCTTCCGGGCCAGGGATGATGCCGTCAACGATCATGAAGGAAGCAGCGCGGATGTGGTCAGCGATCACGCGCAGCGATTTGTTTTCCAGGTCGGTGGCGCCGGTTTCGCGCGCAGCCGCCTTGATCAGCGCCTGGAAGGAGTCGATCTCGTAGTTCGAGTGCACGTGCTGCAGCACGGCGGCCAGACGCTCCATGCCCATGCCGGTATCCACGCAAGGCTTCGGCAGCTTGTGCATCACGCCCGCTTCGTCGCGGTTGAACTGCATGAACACCAGGTTCCAGATTTCGATGAAGCGGTCGCCGTCTTCCTCCGGCGAGCCTGGAGGACCACCCCAGATGTCCGCGCCGTGGTCGTAGAAGATCTCGGTGCAAGGACCGCATGGGCCGGTGTCGGCCATCTGCCAGAAGTTGTCCGACGCGTAGCGCGAACCCTTGTTGTCGCCAATACGGATGATGCGCTCTTTCGGCACGCCGATTTCGTTCGCCCAGATATCGTAGGCTTCGTCGTCTTCGATGTAGACGGTCACGGTCAGCTTTTCAGCCGGCAGCTGGTAGACCTTGGTCAGCAGCTCCCACGCGTAATTGATCGCATCGCGCTTGAAATAGTCGCCAAAGCTGAAATTGCCCAGCATCTCGAAGAAGGTGTGGTGACGCGCGGTGTAACCCACGTTTTCCAGGTCATTGTGCTTGCCGCCGGCGCGCACGCAGCGCTGCACGGTGGTGGCGCGGGTGTACGGGCGGGTATCCTGGCCCAGGAACACATCCTTGAACTGCACCATGCCGGAGTTGGTCAACAGCAGGGTCGGGTCGTTGCCTGGCACCAGCGGGCTGGAACGGACAATCGTGTGACCTTTGGATTCGAAGAATTTCAGGAACTTTTCGCGAATTTCAGCAGATTTCATGTCGTATTGGATTAGGTTGCAAGCTGGTGCAAAGGGTTGATTATACGTGAAGCCCGAACCGAAAAGCAGGTGGCAGGCTCTAAGAGCCAGCCACCCGTTCCGCGCCCCGTGCCAGGGTGGCTGGCACCGCGTGCCTGCCACCAGGGGTCGCCTTGGGTTCTAAGCGAAAGTAGGAGGGATCAGATCAATGCGGTCCGTGCAGAATCCGTCCACGCCCCAGGCGAGGATTTCCCGCGCTCGTTCGGGATCGTTGACGGTATAGCAAAACAGGCCAAAGCCCGCTTCTTTGATCGCGCGGGCGGTCGCCAGCGTCAGATTTTTATGGTTGGTGTGGATCGCCACCGCATCCAGTTCGCCGGCGATATGCGCCCAGTTTTCCGGCAGCTGATCAAAAAGACAAGCCCGCGGCAGGTCCGGCGCAGCATCGCGTGCCGCGGCCAGTGCCGGCATGCTGAAAGAGGACAGCAGCGGCAGCCCGGCCGGATCGCCCGCCGCCACTTCCGCCGCGAAGCGCGCGCGCGTGGTGTGCGCCACCCAGCGGCCGGTGGCTTCGTCCATGCCATCGGTCGGCTTGATCTCGATATTCATCCAGATCCGCTGCGCCATGCAGTAATCGACAAATTCCAGGAACAGCGGCACCGGCTCGCCGCGGAACTCCGGCTTCAGCCAGCGGCCCGCGTCCTTCTTCGACAGCTCGGCCGCAGTGTGGTCCACCACCCTGCCCTCGCCGTAAATCGTGCGGCCAAATTCCGGGTCGTGCATGACCACGCCGATGCCGTCTTTCGACAGCATGACGTCAAATTCGACCGCATGGAAACCGTAGGCGAGGCCGGCGCGCAGGCCGGCAATGGTGTTTTCCGGCGCCAGCGTGCCGCCGCCACGGTGAGCGACAATTTTCGGATAAGGCCACATGGTTTGAAACACTACCACGGCTGAATCGGTTAAGCTAACGCTCCCTGAATTTAGTATGGAACAGACAACATGATGCCGAAGGCCCTTGGACATATTCGCGTACTGGATCTGAGCCGCGTGCTGGCCGGTCCGTGGTGCTCGCAGAACCTGGCGGACCTGGGCGCGGACGTGATCAAGATCGAGCGTCCCGGTGCGGGCGACGATACGCGCGCATGGGGTCCGCCATATGCCAAAGATGCTTCCGGCGCCGATACCACCGAGGCGGCTTACTACCTCTCCGCCAATCGCGGCAAGCGTTCGGTGACGGTCGATATCTCCAGGCCTGAGGGCCAGGCACTGATCCGCGAATTGGCCAGGCACGCCGATGTGGTGCTCGAAAACTACAAGGTCGGCCAACTGAAGAAATACGGCCTGGATTACGACTCGCTGAAGCAGGTCAAGCCGGACCTGGTCTACTGCTCGGTGACTGGTTTCGGCCAGGACGGTCCATACGCGCACCGCGCGGGCTATGACTTCCTGATCCAGGGCATGGGCGGCCTGATGTCCGTGACCGGCGAGCGCGATGATCTGCCGGGCGGTGGTCCGCAAAAAGCCGGCGTGGCGCTGACCGACCTGATGACGGGCATGTATTCCACCATCGCGATCCTGGCCGCCCTCACCCATCGCGACCGCACCGGCGAAGGCCAGTATATCGACATGGCACTGCTGGATGTGCAGGTGGCGATGCTGGCCAATATGGGCTCGAACTACCTTAACAGCGGCAAGCCGCCCAAGCGCTGGGGCAATGCGCACGCCAACATCGTGCCTTACCAGACCTTCGCCTGCTCGGATGGCTACATCATCGTCGCTACCGGCAATGATGGGCAGTATCAGAAGTTTGTTGAAGTGGGCGGGCGTGCGGACCTCGCAACGCACGAACGCTATGCGACCAACCCGCTGCGCGTGAAGAATCGCGATGAGCTGGTGCCGGTTCTGGCCGAGATGGTGAAGGCCAAACCGCGTGACTGGTGGATCGAGCAGCTGGAGGCGGTTGGCGTGCCGTGTGGCCCGATCAACGATCTGCACGACGTGTTCCAGAATCCGCAGGTACAGGCGCGCGGCATGGTCATTGAGACGCCACATCCGACGGCGGGCAAGGTCAAACTGGTGCGCAGCCCGATGCGCTTGTCCGCCAGCCCGGCGGAAACCGACGTCGCGCCACCGCTGCTGGGACAGCATACCGAGGAAGTGCTGCGCGATGTGCTGGGACGCAGCGAGTCCGATATCGCCACCTTGCGCGATAAAGGCGTCGTTTAATTCGGCGCTGCGTGGACGGCGGATCAATGATCCGCCCTACATCACAGGCGTTCGCCGACGCCATAGCGGACGCCGGATCGATCAATGCACTGCGACGTAGGGCGGGTCGTTCTGACCCGCCGTTGCTCAGTGAAGGTGCTGTTTGAAATCGAACAGCTCACTGTGCATATGATTCACCGCCGCCTTCAACTCCTGCGTCACCGGCAAACCGCTCGAACAGCAGCGGCGCGCGCGGGCGCCCAGCACTTCCATATCGGTCACCAATCGCGGCACATCGCCGAAGTCCTGGCTCGCCAGGATTTCGCAGATATCATCCGAGCGGCGATCCAGCTTTTGAATGTATTCGCGCAACTCGCCGGACAAATGGCGTTCGGCGGACAGTTGCTGCGCCGCCAGACTAACGGCCAGCTGCACATTGTTCAAACGGCTGCGGATCTCGTTGTCGTGCATCATGATCTCCTCCATTCGAAAACGGCACGGGCTGTGCCGATTCTTTTTGGAGTTGCGCGCGCTCGGGCCGGTTCCGCGTAGCAGCCGCGTGTTTGAGCTAGCTCAACGCTTGCAGACGCTAAGCGAGGTGGCTTGCAGGATTTCCCCTTCAGCCGACTGCACAAAGGCCACCAGCGCCAGCTTGTCCGGATTCGCGCCGCGCGGAATTGGCAGCGATTGCGCCACACGCACCGTGCTGCCGCCTGACACGGCCGTGGGTACCAGCCAGTCACGCACGACATGATCGTGATGCAGCAAGCGCCCCTTGTTCTCGCCTGCGACGACCTGGCTGCTGATGCCGTCCTCAGTCAGCGCGACGTGCAGCTTGGCCGCCCGTGCAGCACTGGCACGAACTTCAACCGGCAGCCCGCTACTGTCGGCCGCGCCAACTGTAATCGCGATCGCCGCTTGGGCCTGCTGGGCATTGATGCGCTCCACCGCTGCGGACATGCCGCCCGGCCAGCCGCGCAATTCGCGTCCGCCGACGAAGAGTTCCGGCGTGTAGATCGTGTGCGTGCGCGCCAGATCGCTCAGCCAGCGCTGGCGTTCCGTGAACAAGGCACGCGAGAAGGGATCTTTCCAGCCGAGGTAGTTCCAGTAGTCCACATGCAGCGACAGCGGAATGAGCTTCTCCGACGCCCGCAGCTCGCCCAGATACTTATCCGCCGGCGGACAGCTCTCACAGCCCTCCGACGTGTACAACTCCACCAGCGCCACCTTATGGGGTGGGCTCTGCACTGAACACACCCCAGCGACCACCGCTGCCGCCAACGCCATCGTGAATTCCATATCCGCCTCCCAAGTTGATAATACTTGGTCTGGCAAACACGGCAATCCTTACAAACTGGTCAACGGCGTTTAAGGCAGCGCACGTTCAGGTGGCCAGGGCGGCCGCGGGAGGCGTCGCAATGGGAGTCAGGTTGCGCAGGCGGAGGGCAATGAGCAAGGCTCCGGCCAGAAGGCAGCCAAGCAGGACGACAACGCCGTTCCAGCCGCGGTGCGCCCAGACCACTCCGCACAGCCAGCCGACCACGCTGGAACCCATGTAGTAGAAGAAGAGGTACAGCGCTGACGCCAGCGCCTGAGGTGCGCGGGCACGGCGGCCGACCCAGCTGCTGGCGATGGAGTGGGAAGCGAAGAAACCAAAGGTGTACAGCGCCATACCGCCCACGATCAGCACCAGCGAGCCGGAAAGCGTCAGCAGCAGCCCCGCAAACATCACCGACAACACCAGCCACAGCACGCCGCGGCGACCGAACTTGTCAGCCATACGGCCCGCCCACACTGAGCTGAAG
>NZ_JBFRDW010000135.1:0-10767 GCF_052113985.1 Pseudoduganella sp. RAF53_2
TTCCATTTCTGCAATAGTTTCTCTCCAAAACACGCTGTTTCCGTGCGCTGTCGTGCCGAAACAGGTATTTCCATTTCTGCAATAGTTTCTCTCCAAAACACGCTGTTTCCGTGCGCTGTCGTGCCGAAACAGGTATCATCCGTGGTTGGCCGGGATTCCGGCCGTTCTGCATTTTGAAAAAGATTTTATGTCTGACACTGAGATCAACTCCGTCGAACCTGCGGCCGAAGCGCCCGCGCAGGTGCGTTTCAGCGACTTCGGCCTGTCGCAGGACATTCTGCGCGCGCTGACCGACCAGGGCTATACCCATCCGACGCCGATCCAGGCCCAGGCCATCCCGATTGTGTTGCAGGGCCGCGACGTCATGGGCGCTGCCCAGACCGGTACCGGCAAAACTGCCAGCTTCTCGCTGCCCATCATCCAGAATCTGCTGCCGTCCGCGAACAGCTCGATGAGCCCGGCACGCCACCCGGTGCGCGCKCTGRTGCTRACSCCSACCCGCGAACTGGCCGTGCAGGTGGCCGAGAACGTGGCCGCATACTCCAAGCACACGCCGCTGCGCTCCACCGTCGTCTTCGGCGGCATGGACATGAAGCCGCAGACCGAGATCCTGCGCCGCGGCGTGGAAATCGTGATCGCCACCCCTGGCCGCCTGCTGGACCACGTGGAGCAGAAGAATATCTCCCTGGCCCAGGTGCAGATGCTGGTGATGGACGAGGCGGACCGCATGCTGGACATGGGCTTCCTGCCCGATCTGCAGCGCATCATCAATATGCTGCCGAAGGCGCGCCAGAACCTGATGTTCTCGGCCACCTTCTCGCCTGAAATCAAGAAGCTGGCCTCCAGCTTCCTGAACAAGCCGGTGTCGATCGAAGTCGCGCGCAGCAATGCGACTGCCGACAAGGTGACCCAGGTGGTGTACAAGGTGTCGGAAGAGCACAAGCGCGAGGCCGTCGCCCACATCCTGCGCCAGCGCGAGCTGAAACAGGTGATCGTGTTCTCCAACACCAAGATCGGCGCTTCGCGCCTGGCCCGCGGTCTGGAACAGGAAGGCATGAAGGCCACCGCCATCCACGGCGACAAGTCGCAGCAGGAACGCATGGCCGCGCTGGAAGCCTTCAAGAAGGGCGAGATCGATGTGCTGGTGGCGACCGACGTGGCCGCCCGCGGCCTGGATATCTCGGACCTGCCTTGCGTGGTCAATTACGATCTGCCGTACAACGCGGAAGACTATGKGCACCGCATTGGCCGTACCGGCCGTGCCGGCGCGTCGGGCGACGCCATCTCGATCTATTCGGACAAGGACGAGCGCCTGCTGGCCGATATCGAAAAGCTGATCAAGCAAACCATCAAGCGCGGCGATCTGGAAGGCTTTGCGCCGGCATCTTTCCGTGGCGATGAGCGTCACGGCGACCGCCGCCGCAACCGCACCGATGCCGACCGCAGCGCCCCACGTTCGGCATCGCCGGCGCCGCGCCGCGAAAAGGTCGACCCTTGGTTCCTCAAGCCGTACGAGCCAAGCAGCAGCAAGGCCGCAACGACTGCTGCGACAGCGGCATCGCCCGCGATCAAACCGAAGAAGGTGGTCGCAGCCCTGCTGGGTGGACTTCCGAAGTCCTGATGAAAAAACGCCGGCTGCAGCCGGCGTTTTTCTTAGCTCGTTTGCTGCAGCTGATCCAGCAGCTCCAGCACATTATCGCGCCAGGTCTGCCACGGCATACCTTCTGATTGCGGATGGTTGCCTTCGGCGTGCGCCGCCAGCCATTCGCGCACGGCCAGCGCCAGATCCCCACCTGTCATGCCGCTGAAATAGGCGGCCCGCTCGCCCGCCACTTCGCGGAATACTGGAATGTCGCGCACCAGCAACGGAATGCCGTAGCGCGCCGCTTCGATCAGCGGCAAGCCAAAGCCTTCGCCTTCGCTTGGCGACAGCAGGCAGGCGCTGGCCAGGTAAATCTGCTGTAGCGTGGAGTCGTCGATGCCAGTCAGCCAGAGCAGGCGATGGCCGCGCTCAGGGTGCTGGGACAGGCGCTGCACAATGTGCGGAATGGTGCGGCGCTCATGTTCGGGCAGTGGTTTCCAGCCTTCGTTGCCGACGATGACCAGTTGCACATCCACCCCCTCGACCCACAGCTTTTCGAAGGCATCCAGCGTCTGTAAATGACCTTTGCGTGGTTCGATGGTGCCAACCATCAGGAAGCTGGGGCGAGCCGCGATCTGCTTCAGCAGCTCGGTATCCTGCACCGCCTCCGGCACCGGGCCGCCGATGTCCGCGCCGTGGTGCAGCACTTCGAGCTTCTGGCCCGCGCGGCGCGGGGCTTGTTGCTCGTGCAGCCAGCCATCCAGTTCGTCGGCGACGGCCTTGGAAATGCAGACCAGGCGGTCCGCTTCCGCAGCGATGCAGCGCAGCCAGGCGCCGTGCGTGATGTCGGTATTGGACGGGAAGAATTCGGGACGCAACACGGGTAGCAGATCATGCACCAGGAAGTTGACCGACACGCCGCGCGCGCGCCATGCTGCATAGACGCCGGCCTTCGCAGCGGCCATCACCTTCACCGGCGTATGGTCGGCATTGAAGTAAGCGTCGCCCGCTTGCAGATCCAGCGGTGGGTCCTCGCCTTGCAGCACATTGCTGATGCCTAGCAGCTCGGTGACGTAGCGGCGCGCATAGCGGTAATGCGGCACGCCGCCATCTTCGCTCAGATATACTGCTTCCGCGCGCCAGCCACTGGTGTGCGGTAGCTGCAGCAGTTCCAGCAACTGATGACGCACCACGCGCTCGATGCCGGTCTTCAGATCGTGGCGCGCGATATTGGTCACGTCCACCAGCAACTGGCGCTGCTGCAGCGGGTCCGGCGCGCGCGCGGCGCAGCGTGCCAGCTGTTCCAGCGTGGCTTCGTCCTGCGGCAGACCCGGCACGTCCAGCAGCGCTTGCAGCAGGGCGCGGCGACCGCCTGGACGTGCAGCCAGATCGCGGTCCAGCGCTTGCTTGTACAGCCAGCCGCAGCGCTCAGGGCTGTTGCGGGTGCCCATGAGCGCAAAACCGGCGGCKGCCAGTGCCTCGCGGCGCTCCGTATTGTGGCGCAGGGTGTCGAGTGCTTCCACCAGTTGCTCCTGGTTGAAGCTGTCCGGCAGCATCCATACCGCGTCATGCGGAAATTCGCCCATGGAGCCGTTGGCGTTGATGACGGTCGGCAGGCGGTAGATCATGCAGTCCAATACTGTGCCCGAGGTTTCGCCGCGCGAATCGGTGCGGAGCTGGACACCGACGTCGACTGCCTGCAGGTAGCGCAAGTAGTCTTCATCCGAAGTCCAGCCGGTGATCTTGATGCGGCCACTGCCGGCCGCCTTGATGATGGAAGTCAGTTCCGCGCCATAGTCGCCGCCGTGGTTTTCCCCGACAAACACCAGGTGGCATTGGCGGTCGCCATGCAGCGACGAAGCCAGCCAGGCCTTCAGCAGTTCCAGGCAGCGCTTGGTCGGCGCCACAAAGCCGAAATTGGCAACCACGAAATCATCTTGTCCGATACCGAGGATGGAGCGCGCTGCGGTGCGGTCATGCTCGGCCGGTACAGCGCGCGGCAGCTGGGCGTAGCTCCAGTCGCGTGCGGCTTCCGGACCGTAGCAGCGCTGCGCCAGGGTGCGTGCAAAGTCCGAGTGCACGATCACATGCGAGGCATCGCGCAGCACTTCCAGATTCGAGGGATAGAGTTTGCGTCCCAGTTCGTAGCCATCCGGCCCCACGCTGTCGCGCACCGCTGCGTAGCCATGCGAATGTAGCAGGGCGCGCGTCCACACGTCGGGCGAGCGGTTGGTCATCTGCTCGAAGGAAATCATGCCGCTCAGGTAGAAGTCGTGCAGCACCACGACGCCCGGATGGTCACGCAGCAGGTCCAGCATATAGCTGTGGAAGGGGCTGTTGCCCATCTGGTAGACGATGTGGTCCACTTCGTGCGCGTGCTCGCGTAGCCAGGCGGTATCGCGCACCGGCAGGTGCTGCAGCTCCGGCGGCAGGCTCACTTCCGGCTGTTGCACCACGATGTCGATGTCGAACCACGGCAGCAGCGTCGGCAACAGGCGGGTCGAATAGTCGGCGACGCCGGTGCGTTCCGGCAGCATTGGCGAGATGAAGGCCACGCGGCGCTTGGGCGTGCCGGCCGGGATGGCGCCAGCGGCGCGCAAGGCGGCGTCTTGCGCCTGCCGCTGCGCCAGCGTACGCGCATGGTGAGTCTCCAATGCGGCGATGGCTTTGCGTGCCGAACGATCCCAGCTGAATTTCTCGCGCTGCATTCGGCCGTGGGCGCGCAGGCGCTGCTGCAGTGCTTCGTCTTCCAGTATTTGCGTGATCTTGGCGGCGATGGCGGACGGTTGCAGCGGGTCGAACAGGGCGTCAGGCGTGCCGATCACTTCCGGTACGCTGGTGGCGTCGGAGCCGATCACCAYGGCGCCGCAGGCCATGGCTTCCAGAGCTGGCAGGCCGAAGCCTTCGTGCTTGGATGGGAACACGAACAGGGCGGTGCTGCGGTACAGCGTAATCAGTTCTTCATCGGTGACGTAGCCGGTGAAGATCAGTTCATTGGCGGTCACGCCGCAAGAGCGCGCATGCGTTTCCATCTTGATGCGTTCACTGTCCGACATTTTGCTGGCCACCAGCAGTTGGTGGCGTGCACGCAGGTGTGCGGGCAGCAGGCTGAAGGCGGTGATCAGGCCATCGATATTCTTGCGAGTGTCGAAGCCGCCGGGCGCATACATCACCAGTTCGCGCTCGATGCCGAAACGTTTGCGCAGCGCAGCCAGTTGGGCGGCATCCGGCTCACCCGGCTGGAAGGTGTCGTCCACCGCAGTGGAAATCGCCACCACGTCTTCCGGCTCCAGCTTCAGCGCGTCGATGGCTTCCTGGCGCGAGTAGTCGGAAATGGCCAGCAGCAGGCCGGCACGGCGCAGCGATGCAATCTTGCGCTCGTAGTAGGCGCGCTGGGTCGGGTGGCCAAGATAGCCTTCCGGATTCAGGAAGGGAATTAGGTCATACAGCACGACCGCGGTGTGCGCGGCGCCAGTTAAACAGCCGACCGATACCACAGAGTCGTCCACATAGCCTTCAAACAGGCTGGTGACCAGCACGGCGTCCGGCCGTAATTGTTCGATGAAATGTTCGCGCAGCAGTTCGCCTGCGCGCGCGCGCGGGCTGTTCTCTTCGGCGCGCTCGGCGCATGGCTGCAGGATGTCAAATACGCGGATGCGTTCCTGCGGCACCAGGCCCGCGAACTGGGCGCGCAGGTCTTCGATCGCGGCAGGCAGACCGCCGTTCATCACCAGCCAGATTTCATGCTCTCCGGCGTTGCGGGCCACGCCCAGTGCCAGTGCCAGCGAATAGCGTCCGATGCCGCGGAAGCGGCTTTCCGATTGGGTTCCTTGCAGATCAATGACGATGCGCATCTTGTTTCCTTGCTTGTAGCGCTTGCAGTTCGCGCAGCACACGGCTGGCGCGTGGTGACAGTCCGGAGCCGCCTTCGGTCAGCAGGGGCTGCGACGGTGCGGCATTGTGGGACAGCATAAGATTGAACAGGCGGGTGCGCAGGCCCGGCGTAAAGCGCAGCAGATAGAGCGCGATGGCTTTCAGGCGGCGATTGCCCAGCACGTAGCCGCCCAGGCGGTGCAGGCCGCGGCGAGCGCGATTCTTCACCGCGCGCAGAATGCGACCCTCACGGCGCGCTGCATTCAGGCGGTGCATGACACCGCCTACGTAGCGCCAGGGCACGGTGATGCGCCAGGAGCTGCTGTTCATCAGCGCAATCACCTGTTGCGCATACATATCCGCACGCTGCTCGGCGGCGGCGATGCGCTGTTCAAGCACACCGGCGCCGTGTTCAAGCGCGTCCGCGCGGTGTTCGATGGCGGCGGCACGATGATCCTGGCCGTCGGCGCGCTGGCGCAGCTGGCCGAGCTGCTCGCCGGTCTGGCCGGCTTCACGCGTCAAGCGTCCCAGCGCGTGATGGATCTCCGCGTGGCGTGTCGCACCTTGCTCTTCGTAGCGATGCGCCAGGATACCGAGGCCAATACCGAATTCTTTGTTGAAGGCTGCGTCGAAGGAGGCCAGCGCTTCCGGCGCGGCGCTCTTTTGCGCAACGATGGCGTAGTCCTGGCTCACGCCTTCCAGTACGTTCATCAGAACCAGGCGCACATCTTCATGCAGACGCGGATCTTCCTGCAGACGCACGATTTTGGCGCGCGCAAATCCCGCATGCTCCGCAGCGAAGGCCAGCAGATTTGGCGGCAACGGATGCAGGTGAGTCGGGTCCATGTAGAAGCTGGTCGCGCCGACGGTCAGGTTTTCCGGGTTTGGCGTTTCCATGATCAGCAGGCCGCCCGGCGCCAGGGCACGCAGGGCCTCTGCAATCAGTTCGCGCACCAGGTCGAAAGGCAGGTGCTCCACCAAATGGAAGGACGACACCATGGACAGGCTGCCGGCAGGCACGGCGCGCAGGGCGGCCAGTGCATCCATGCGCTCTGCGTTCAGGCCACGTTCGTGGCAGGCGGCCAGCATTCCTTCATCGAGGTCGATGCCGCGAGCGCTGAAGCCTTCTTCGCCCAGGAGTTCAAGCCACTCGCCGCGGCCGCAGCCCAGGTCCAACGCTGAAGGTTTGGCGTCTTGCGCCAGCAGGGCCTCCAGGAAAGGCGTGTAAGCGCGCAGGCGCTCCTTAATGGTGTCGCGCGCGCCGCGGTAGCGGTCCTCAAAAGCGCGATAGAAGGGGGGGCTCATCTTGCAATCTCCACTTGAGGTTCCAGCCAGCTGCTGCCCACGAACTCGCGCCGGTTCATGTTCATGACGATGAATAGCGCGGCCAAATCGCGCCATTCGTAGTTGTCGGCCAGATGGGTTTCGTTGCTGGTCAGCGCAGTCGTGATGGAATAGCTGCCTGCGCCCAGATTGAGCGGAAAACGGAAGCGGTATTCGATTTCTTCGCCAGGCTGCAGGGCACTTAGCGCCTTGTCCATGTGATGGGTGTTGGTGCCGTAGATCGGCTGGCCCAGGCGGTCCTTGATCATATAGCCCAGCACCAGGCGTGGAACGGCTTTGTTGATGCGTACCTTGACGCGCAGCGTGACGGGCACGCCAACATTCAACACTTCCTGTGCTTCACCCTCTTCGTTCTCGATCGTGATGGCCGTGACGCTCGCCTCGCCGGTGCCGGAGCTGGTCTGCACGCGGCCTTCCTCCGTCACGGTCTGCTGCACGGTAGAGTTTTCCCGTTCGGCAATCAGGGCGTTGTAGTAGTCCATCACTTCTTCCGGCGAGCCTTGCTTGGCCAGGCGTCCGCTATCAAGCAGGATGGCGCGGTCGCAGATGGATTGCATCGCCGCGCGGTCGTGGCTGACGATGAGCAGCGTGGTGCCTTGCTGGCGGTATTCGCGGATGCGCTGGAAGCTCTTGTGCTGGAAATAGGCATCGCCCACGGATAGCGCTTCGTCCACGATCAGCACGTCCGGACGCACTACGGTTGCCACGCTGAAGGCCAGGCGCATCTGCATGCCGGAGGAGTACACGCGCACCGGCTGGTCGATGTAATCGCCGATTTCCGCGAAGGCTTCGATCTGCGGCATCATGGTCGTGATTTCATCCACGGTCAAGCCGATCAGCTGCCCCGCCATGTAGGCATTCTGGCGCCCCGTGAAATCGGGATGGAAGCCCATGCCCAGCTCCAGCAGGGCGGCTACGCGGCCGGTGATGTTCACGCTGCCGGTGGTCGGCTGGGCGGTGCCGGTGATCATCTTAAGGAGGGTGCTCTTGCCCGCACCGTTGATGCCGATAATGCCAACCGCTTCGCCGGGGGCGAGCTGGAAATTGATGTCCTGCAGTACCCACTTCAGGTTGTGGTGTGCACGCTTGCCCGGCAGAACCCATTCGGCCAGGCGGCCCCATTGGTTGTGGTACTGCTTGTAGGCCTTGCCCAGGCCTTTAACGATAATGCTGCCCATTACAGTTCATCCACCATTTCGCCCGCGCGTTTGCGGAACAGTTGCAGGCCAAGTGCGCAGAACAGCAGCGCCAGTACGGTAACTGGGATCAGGGTATGCCAGTGCGGGAGCGTGCCGCGCACCAGGATGTCCTGATAAGCCGCGACCACGGCCGCCATTGGATTCCACACCAGCAGCTCGCGCACTGCTTCCGGCAGCGTGGTGACGGGGTAGACGATGGGCGTGAACCAGAACTGTAGAAGGATAGTGAAGAACTGGCCCACGTCGCGGAAGAACACATTCAGCACGCCGAGAATCATGCCGAGACCGATCGCAAACAGGATCTGGATTGCCAGCACGGGGAACACGGCCAGGAAGCTCCAGCCGGGGAAGGTGCCGGAAACCAGCAGGAAGACGGTGAACAGGCCGAAGATGATGCCGAAATTGACCAGGGCATTCAGCACCACAATGATAGGCAGACAAATCCGCGGGAACTGCAGCTTCTTCAGCAGATTGGCGTTTTCCAGGAAGACACCCTGGCTGCGGCCGGTGATTTCGGCAAACAGGCCCCAGGTCAGCACGCCGGCGCACAGGTAGATGCTGTAGGCAAAGGCGGAATCCATGCCTTGCAGGCGGTTGTGCATGACCTGCGAGAAGACCACGGTGTAGACCACGATCATGGCCAGCGGGTTGAGGATGGTCCAGGCGGCGCCGAGTAGGGAGTTGCGGTATTTGGCCTGGAATTCGCGCTTGACGCTGCCACCGATGAAACCACGGTAGCGCCAGATCCCACCCATCATGGAGCGGGAAATCATGAGGCCCCCGGTGTGGTGGTCGTGGTCGGCTGGATCATAAACTTAGGTGCTGACAAAAGGCGGAATTATAGCATCAGCAACTATTTGACCCTTCCTCAAAAGGTCCCAAATTTGTGTCCAAAAGTAAGACTGGCGCAGCATCGGCGCGCCCTTAGGCTTAGCCTTGCACCAGCTTTTGCAGCGCGTCCGGCTTGATGATGATGATCTTATGAGTACCCTTCTGAATAATGCCTTGCTGGACCAGGGTCAGTAGCGTGCGCGTCACCGTTTCGCGGCTGGTGTTGATCATATTGGCAATATCCTGATGGGTCGGCAGGTTCTCCACCACATGCACATCCCCGTCCTCTTTTTTCTTCATCAGGTCGAGGAAGGTGTAGATGCGGCGCGAGGTGTTATGGATGCTGAGCAGGGCGCGGAATTCGGAATCGCGCTGCACCTTCTCCGCCAGGAAACGCAGCATCTGGTTCGCCACGGACGGCGAGTGGGCAAACAGGTGCAGGGCAGTATTGCGCGGCAGCAGGGCCACCAGCACCGGCGTCAGTGCCACCACGGACGCTGAACGCAGCGAGCCGTTGATGACGGCAATTTCGCCGAAGAAGTCGCCTGGCTGCAGCATGCGCAGGCCGATGGCGCGGCCGTCTTCGGTAATGTCGATGACTTGCAGTGAGCCGGTCAGCAGGAACAGCAGGCTGTCGCCAGGCGCTCCCTTTTGCAGCACGATGTCGCGCTTGGCGTACTGGCGCACGCGCAGCTCGGTCTTAACGCGCGCCATGTCGTCCTCGCTCAGTTCCGCGAGAAGCGGAATTTTGCGCAAGTGGATCTGCAGATTGACTTGTTGTGGCTCAGGAGCAGCCGCTACCTGTGCCGCCTCTTCCGGCGGAATCAGGTCGTGCTCGTTCGTTTCCTGAAGTTTTCTCTTGCTAGTTGTCATTGT
This sequence comes from Pseudoduganella sp. RAF53_2, assembly GCF_052113985.1. Taxonomy (NCBI): domain Bacteria; kingdom Pseudomonadati; phylum Pseudomonadota; class Betaproteobacteria; order Burkholderiales; family Oxalobacteraceae; genus Pseudoduganella; species Pseudoduganella sp. RAF53_2. Next base: position 9,706 of record NZ_JBFRDW010000135.1, read on the forward strand.
TCAAATAGCTCGTAAAAGCAGGATGACGCAGGTTGCTGCGCTAATACCGGCCACGTTGGCCGCCAGATCGCGCCAGCTGAAATTGCGGCCAGGCACCAGCTTTTGCAAGACTTCGATCATCCAACCGCCAGCCGCCAGACCAAGCAGCCAATATTGCAATTGTCCCCATGTCGGCGCCAGGGGCGCTGCCAGTACGGTCAGGCCGGCAAAAGCCAGGAAGTGCAGCAGCTTGTCGTTCGGCAGGGGCGGCAGCCAGCCTGCCGGCAGCAGGCAGCCGACAGACACAGCGGCCAGCGCCAATAAAAAGACAAACAGTTCCCAACCCATGATGCTCAACTTCGAAAAATAATGCAGAACCGCGAGGTCAGAAATTGTCCCAGCGCATACTCAGCTGAAGCGCATGGCTATTGTATTGGAACAACGAGATATTTTCGCGGTCGCGCACGACACGGCCTTCGAGATGAAGACTCACATTGGGACGGAAATACCACTGTACGGCAGCGCGGGCGCTTGTCGTATTTTGACGACGCGCCACTTCGATCAGGCCCGGTGAGTAGATATTGTCGCTTTGCCAGTGCTGGTGCGTCAGTCCGGCCTCTGCATACCAGCCGGAACCAAGCAGAGTATACCATTGCACGCTGCCGAACCAGCCCTTGCGGTCGCCACCCGGTCGTGCTTCGGCGCCATGATCGTGCAGTCCGCTGCCGGTAATTTGCACCTGATCGTGCTTCCCGCGGTAGGTGAACAGGGTGCTCAGTTCCAGCGTGGTGGCGTTGTAGGCGGTACGCGTTGGATAAGTCACGTGGCTGATATTGCCGGCAAATGCGAAGTCCCAGCCTGGCGGCATCGACATCGGCGGCGAGGCGCGCACCTGCAGCTGCTCCTGGCGCTGGTATAGCTTCTTATCCAGTTCGGCGGCGCCGAATGCGGCGGTGGCGCGCGTGCGCCAGCGGCCGATGTTCATCGAATGCTCGACACCCATCAGCATGGTGGCGGTATCCTGCTCGTGTATGTGATCGTTACGGCGCACATAGCCTTGCACAATGCCCAGCGTGCCGTAGC
>NZ_JBFRDW010000136.1:0-10764 GCF_052113985.1 Pseudoduganella sp. RAF53_2
TGCCGAAGTTTCACCATCCGCGCGCCACTCATCCGTGATCCTCGGCTATGATGACGCCCTTTCAAATAGTAACTAGTAATACGAATGCTTGTGCGTTGAGGCAATGTTGTTCGTATTGCAAAGAAAGGCAAGATGCTGTTATCGGGAGCGGAGGAGAAGGTTCAGCCGCAATTCGGCTTGATTAATTTGCTCAAGGCGGGCGCTGCGCAATTGATCGTGCTGCACCACCTGGCTTTTTACGGTCCAATGTCCGATCACGTGCGCCAGCTGCTGCCGGACGTGATCGACTGGCTGTCTTCGCACGCGCGTATTGCCGTTCAGGTCTTCCTCGTTATCGGCGGCTTCCTGGCTGCCAAATCGCTTTCGCCGCAAGGCCAGCCCGGCCACGACTACCCGCTGCGCGCGATCTGGAAGCGCTATGCCAAGCTGGCGCCGCCGTTCATCGTTGCCACGCTGGCCGCCGCCGCCGCATCGGTCCTGGCGAGCCAGTGGATGGATCATCACTCTATTTCGGAGCCCGCAACCGTCGGCCAACTGAGCGCACACGCGCTGCTGCTGCATGGCGTGCTGGGTTACCCGTCCGTGTCCGCCGGCGCCTGGTACGTCGCCATCGACTTCCAGCTGTATGCGCTGGTGGTGCTGATGCTTTGGCTGGCGGGGCGGGTGGCCGGTACGAGTCAACTGCGCWGGCTGGTACCGTTCTGGGTTGCGGTCGGTATCGCGCTGTCGCTGCTGCACTTCAATCTGGACCCCGACTGGGACAACTGGGCGCCGTACTTCTTCGGCAGCTATGGCCTGGGACTGATGGCGTGGTGGGCGAGCGATCCAAGCCGCAAGCCGGGCGCGGTGCTGCTCTTGCTGGTGATGACGCTGCTGCCGGTCCTGGTCGGCCTGGCCATCAACTTCCGCAGCCGCATCGCGCTGGCGCTGGCCGTTGCAGGCGCATTGCTGCTGTTTGGCCGCGTCAAAACCTATTCGAATGGCCGCGCCTGGTCTGCCATCAACGGCCTGGCGCGGACGTCCTACGGCGTGTTTTTGATTCACTTCCCGGTTTGCCTGCTGGTGAACGCGGCCTTCACCCATTTCGTTCCTGCCGAACCGGAACTGCAGGGCGTCGGCATGCTGACCGCCTGGGCCGCCAGCCTGATCGCAGGCGCTGCCTTCCACAACTGGATCGAGCTGCCGCTGGGCCGCGTGTTCGAATCCACGGTGGGCCGCCGCGCTATGCAGGCGTCGTCCGTGTAGCGAAGGCTTGCACGATTTCGTCGATGGTCACGCGTATGCGCGCAGTGTGGCGCAAGTCCTGATGCGTGACCAGCCAGATCTCATATTGCACTTCTTTTGAACGCTCAGGCCAGATCCGCACCAGGCCATCGCGTTCGCCCATCGGCACCGGCAGCTCGCCAATTCCCAATCCCGCTTTGATCGCCGCGCGCAGCGTCAGGTTGGCGTTCAGCCGCGCGACAATGCGGCCGCCTGTCAGTGGCTCGCCGACGAATGCCGGTTCGCTCTCGCGAATGAAATGCGGCTGATAGACCACCAGATCGTGTCCCGCAAAGCGCTCGCCCGGCAAGGGCAGGCCGCGGCTGCGCACATAGTCCGGCGAGGCACACAAGCCAACCTCCCAGCGCGCTAGCTGGCGCGCCAGCAGGTCCGGATTGCGCGGCTTGATAGTGCGGATCGCGATGTCGGCCTCACGTTTGGCCAGATTGAGCACCTGCGTTGACGTGTCGAGCATGACCGATACGTCCGGGTGCTTTGCGTGCAGCCGGGCGATCGCGGGCATGATGAATTCCTGCGCCAGGGCGTCGGTAGTGGAGAGTTTCACTTCGCCGGCAAGCCGCTTGTCGACGCCTTGCGTGTGGCGCACGAGATCGTGCGCCGACTGCTCCATGGCTTCGGCTGCGCGCAAGGCGATGCGGCCGACCGGCGTGAGCTCGTAACCAGTGGATGTGCGCAGGAATAGTGTGGCGCCCAGCGTATGCTCCAGTGATGCAATTCTGCGTCCAACAGTCGCCTGGTCGATATCGAGAGCACGTGCGGCGCCGCGCAAAGTCCTTTCCCGCTGGAGCGCAACGAAAATGCGCGCATCGTCCCAGTTCACGGTGGTCTCCTAGCTGATGCAAATTTGCATCATAAGACCGGCAATACGCTGCTTGTCAAGCAATGTCGCGGTTTCTACACTTTCCTCACCAAAGCAACGCGCTTTTTAAAGAGGTGATTTCGTGTCAAACGCAAACCAATCCGTTCCAGCTCAGATGATCGCGATCGACATCGCACAACCGGGCGGCCCCGAAGTGCTGACGCCAGCGCAGCATCCCGTCCCCGAGCCCGCAGCCGATGAGGTGCTTATCCGCATTCATGCAGCCGGCGTAAATGGCCCGGACCTGTTGCAGCGAAAGGGCCTGTACGATCCTCCGCCTGGGGCGCCGGATATTCCCGGCCTCGAAGTAGCGGGCGAGGTTGTCGCCGTGGGCGGAAGCGTAACGCAGTTCGCGGCTGGTGACCGTGTCGCCGCACTGATTGCGGGCGGCGGTTACGCAGAGTATGCGGTCGCTCACGCAAGCAATGTGTTTGCAATTCCGGAAGGTCTGAGCATGGTCGAAGCGGCGGCGATGCCCGAGACTTTCCTGACTGTGTGGCTGAACATGTTCCAGCGCGGCCGGCTCGCGGCTGGCGAGAGTGTGCTGATTCATGGCGGCGCGTCCGGCATCGGCACCACGGCGACCATGCTGGCCAGGGCCTTTGGTGCATCGAAGATCATCACCACTGTTGGCTCCCCGGCCCAGCAGGCGGCAAGCGTCGCGCTGGGCGCCGATGTAGCGGTTGACTATCGCTGTGAGGACTTCGTTGAGGCAGTCATGYATGCCACCGGCGGGCGAGGCGTCGATGTGATTGTTGATATCGTCGCGGGCGACTACGTTGCACGGAACTACGCAGCGGCCGCAATGAACGGGCGCATCGTGCAGATCGGCGTGATCAAAGGCGCGGCGCCGTCACTGGACCTGTTCCCGATGCTGGCGAAGCGCCTGACTCACATTGGTTCGACACTGCGCTCGCGCACGCATGAAGAAAAGGCGGCGCTCATCGCGGATCTCACACATGCTGTCGGTCCGCACATTAGCCGCGGCGCCGTGAAGCCTCTGATCTTCAGGACTTTCGATCTCGAAGATGCGCGTGGCGCCCATGCATTGCTGGAATCTGGCGGGCACGTTGGCAAGGTGGTTCTGGTCACGGCGGCCGGGCGCGCGGCTTAATGGCGCATCATTTTCGCCACGTCGGCAATCGTGCGGACGGGGGTGCTCTGGTAGGCTGGATTTCTTCTTCGCCGAAAGGAGTCCGGCATGCTAAAGAAATTGATGTGCATTCTTGTTCTCGGGACATTGGCAGCGTCGGCCTCAGCGCAGGCGCTGTGGGACTTCAGCTACAGAGGGTTTTTCTACACGCCAAGCAGCCGGTTCGAACCGAATTGGATCGAGAGCGGGCTGTTCGCGGGTACAGACAGCAATGGCAATGGTCTGCTGGAACGGCAGGAGCTGACGCGCTTCTCGTGGCAGCAGATCGAGTACGTCAAACCGTATGGCTGTCCGMTCATGCAATGCGAATTGTCGAGCTTTAGCTTTAACCTGCATACCGGGCAGCTCAGTTTTGCGTCCGACTGGTCATACAGGGATGATATGGCCTACAGCACCGGTAGCACCATGTCCGGCGACCGGATACACGTTTATGGCTACGTAGGCGAGGGCGGTGGGTCGTCCGAGGATCTGCTGTGGACCAGTCAGACCCAATTCAACATCGCGCCCGCACCCGTGCCCGAGCCGCCGATGTTTTTGATGCTGTTATTGGGATGCAGTCTCTTACTTTGGCGTAGGATGTCACTTCCGTTAAATTAAGGAAGTTTTGCATGACCTACGAAGAGTATCTGGACGAAGTCACCACATTGATCTTCGAGAAATACGGCGTGACCGAAGCCGCGGCCATCAAGATGGTGATCGCAGCCCAAGACAAGGAGTTCTTCGTCAAACACGACGATGACAAGGCTCTGCGCAACATCGACCAGGCCCACAAGGACGCCAAAATCATCTTTGAAGCCGCGCAGGGCGCCAGCAGGAAGCCGCCGGTCAAGCCGAAAGCGAAATAAGCGGATGAGCAGCCACACGCAATACGACGCCCTTCGCTACGAGCTTTTTCGCGAGCAGGCGGGTGCACTGGGCGTCGCCGGCAGGCAGCTATGTGATGCGCTGGCTGCTTATTGGAGCCATATTCAAGGCGGTGGAGTTGGGGGCCAGGTACGCACCGAACAATTGCTGGACGATGTCGCCGGCAAGGCTTATGCGCTGCTGCTCCAGCGCGAGTTTGTGGGACTCGTGCACAACAACATGGAGTGGCTTCGCGCGACGTTCGATTTGCCGCCTGAAGTCTGGGGCCGCCTTGGCCGTAGCTGACATAACAAAAAAGCCACCCGAAGGTGGCTTTTTTGATGAATCTTGGTAGGCCGTGCGGGATTCGAACCTGCGACCAACGGATTAAAAGTCCGCTGCTCTACCAGCTGAGCTAACGACCCAAGGTAAAACGTTCATCTTTCGAATGGTAGGCCGTGCGGGATTCGAACCTGCGACCAACGGATTAAAAGTCCGCTGCTCTACCAGCTGAGCTAACGACCCGTCGAAAGAAGAAGCAGGATTATAGGCTGCTCATCGGGTCTTGTCAAATGCCTTGCGGCATTTAAACCCTGACTTCAGGGCCGGACCCAGAGGGCCGGCCCCTGAGGCGATCACTTGCCTTTCAGCTGCTGCTTGGCGGCGGCGGCGGCTTGGGAGTCTGGATAGTTCTTGATCAGCTCTTGCAGCGTCTTCTTGGCGTTGTTGACGGCCTTCAGCTGGGTTTGGCAGCTGGCGATGTTCAGCATGGCGTCGGCGGCCTTGGGGCTGTCAGGATAATTCTTCACCAGGGACTGCTGCGCCAGAATGGCGGCCTTGCAATCGCCTTGGGCGTAGTAGGAGCTGCCCAGGAAGTATTGGGCGCTTGGGGCGTAGCTGGAGACTGGATAGCGCTTCACGAAGGCGTCCAGCGACACGGCGGCGCCTTTGTAGTCGCCTTCCTTGAATTGCTGCATGCCGGTGTCATAAGCCTTCTGCTCGGACAGATCCACTTCAGCGGTCTTGCCGTCGATGGTCACTTCGCGCGGTTCCAGCTTGCGCAGGCGGGCGTCGAGGTCGGCGTAGAAGTCTTTTTCGCGCTTGGCGGCGACGTCGATCGAATTCTGCAGCAGTTCCACCTGGCCGCGCAGGCGCGAGATGTCCTCCGCCATGCGTTCCTGCTGGGCGATGATGTCCAGGGTAGCGCTCTTGTCAGTCTTGGTGTCGATCAGGTTCTTCAGGTCGCCTTCCAGCTTGGCCACCTTGGTGCGCATGTCGAGGATGGCGCGGCGCGCTTCATCGTCGTCAAACAGGCCGGCGGAGGCGGTCAGGGGCAGGGTAGTGAAGGCGGCCAGCACGAGGGCTGTCTTGGTGAATTTGATCATGGTCAGGCGCTTTCAATGCTCAAATAAAAAAACGGGGCAGGGCGCAGTATAAACTGCGCGCCGCCCCGTGTGCGTGTATTACAAGAATGATTACTTGTACACGATGTCAGCACGGCGGTTCTGTGCCCATGCTTCTTCGTTGTGGCCTTCAGCCTTTGGCTTCTCTTTGCCCAGGGACACGGCTTCCATGCGGGACTCTGGCACGCCCAGGGCAGCCATCGACTTGCGCACGGCTTCAGCACGCTTCTGGCCCAGAGCCAGGTTGTATTCAGCGCCGCCGCGTTCGTCGGTGTTACCTTGGATCAGGATCTGGCGCTGGTTCTTGGCCAGGTAAGCGGAGTGGTTCTGCACCACTGGCTTGCCATCTTCACGAACAACGTAGCTGTCGAAATCGAAGTACACGGAACGGTTAGCCAGCACGCCTTTTGGATCGTCCAGTGGGTCGATCGACTTGGTTTCTACTGGAGCCACTGCGCGGGTGTCAGCTGCTGGTGGGGTAGCTGGCTTGGACTCAACTACTGGTGCTGGCTCAGCCACTTTAACTGGGGTCGAGCAAGCGGACAGCAGGGCCGCACTGGCGATGAGGAAGGCTACACTTTTTACGTTTTGCATTTTGCTTCTCCTGGTCGTTGATAAGGTTACTTCTTCACTTCATGAAAGGACCCCAGGTGGGCTCCTTGATATTGCCCGCTTGAATGGTCAAGCGCTGCTTTACTCGGCCGTCTACCGACACGACAGCCAGCGATTTGCGGCGACCCGATTCGGTGGCGTACAGGATGTACTTGCCGTTCGGGGCGAAGCTCGGCGACTCGTCGCTGGTGGTGTCGGACAGACGTTGCTCTTGGCGGCTTTCCAGATCAAGAACATAGAGCTGGAAATTGCCATCGCGCCGGGAAATGTAAGCCAGCGTCTTGCCATCGGAGGAGATGCGCGGGCTGATGTTGTATGGACCGCCAAAGGTCACGCGCTGGGCGTCGCCGCCGTTCACGCTCATGCGGTAGATCTGCGGACCACCGCTGCGGTCGCTGGTGAAGTAGATGTACTGGCCGTCGGCCGAGAACTGCGGCTCGGTGTCGATGCCGTTGCTGTTGGAGATGCGGCGCAGGCCGGAACCGTCGGCATTCGCCAGGTAGATCTGGGTGTTGCCGGTCTTGGACAGGGCCACGGCGACCTTGCTGCCATCAGGCGACCAGGCTGGCGCGGAGTTGCTGCCCTTTTCGTTGGCGATCACGGTACGCTGACGGGTCATCAGATTTTGCACATAGACCACCGGCTTCTTCTGCTCGAAGGAGACGTAGGCGACCTTGGTGCCGTCCGGCGACCAGGATGGGGAGATGATCGGCTCGTTGGAGCTCAGGGCCAACTGCACGCCTTCGCCGTCGGCATCCGCCACTTCCAGGCGGTAGCTGCGGCCTTGCTGGGTCACGTAAGCGATACGGGTGGAGAAGGCGCCCTTGATGCCGGTCAGCTTCTCGTAGATGTCGTCGGAAATGCGGTGCGCTGCCAGGCGGCCGTATTGCGGCGGGGCCTGCTGATCCAGCTGCGACACTTTGGTCGACTGAATGGTGGACATCAGCTTGTAGCGCACGTCGAACGAGCCGTTGCCCGCTGGCGCCACGGTGCCGATCACCACGGCGTCCGCGCCGCGCGACTTCCATGCGCCGTAGTCGATATTGTTCATATCGGTGACGGTGCCGGCGTCGATGATCTTGAAGACGCCGCTGCGCTGCAGGTCGGCCTTGATGATCTCGGAGATCTGCGCCGGCGCCTGGCCTTCGTTGACAAAGGTCGCCACCGCGACCGGGATCTGGTTGCTGCCAACGCCGGTAATTTCGACGCGCAGCTGGGCCTGGGCGGATACGCTCAGCGCCGCCCCAGCCACTACGAACAGGTACTTAATTTTATTCATCAGGGCAAATCCTTCAGGTTGAATACGATATCAAGCTCGGGCTCCACCGTGCCGTCCTTCTTTTTAGGCAGGGGAGAAGACTTCTGAATCGCATTTTCCACCGCAGTGTCATATGCTGGCACACCGCTGCTCTTAACTTTTCGTACCGAAATCACTTCACCGGTCGGCAACTGGCGGACGTGGAACACGCCTTCACCATCCTGCTTGCCGCCCGTGTACACGACATTGCTGGTCACCTTGGCCTTGATCGCCGCCGCATAGCCGCTATCGATACGCGGTGCAGTCGACTTGGCCGCCGTGCCGGTCGACGTGCTGGCGGCGTTGCCCAGGATGCGCTTCATCTCGGCATCGCGCGCCTTGGCCAGCTTGTCGGCTTCCTTCTTCTCGGCCAGCTTCTTGGCCTTTTCATCGTCTTTCTTCTTCTGCTCGGCGAGTTTCTTCTCTTCGAGCTTCTTCTGTTCTTCCAGCTCGCGCTGCTTTTCGAGCTTCGCCAGCTTTTCCTGTTCCTTGCGCTTCTCTTCCGCCAGCTTCTCCTGGCGTTCCTTTTCCTTCTTGCGCTCCAGCGCGATGTCCGGTTCCTGCGGCTTCGGCTGCGCCACTTCCTGCGGTGGAGGAGGTGGGGGCGGAGGCGGCTCTTCCACTTTCGGCGTCGGTTGCGGCTCGGGCTCCGGCTCTGGCGGCGGCTTTGGCGCGGCCTGCTGGGTCGTCATATCCCACACTTCCGCTTCCACGCCGACCGGCTGCGAGCTTTGCCAGCGAATGCCGCCCCACAGGAACACGAACAGCAGCACGTGCATCACCACGGCCAGCACGAACGAGCGCGTGCCGTCGTGCCGCTTGGGCACGCGGTATGGGGAACCTACGCTCGCTGCACTACTCATTTCGTCATGCCTTACTTCGTTGCCAGCCCAACGCGATTGATGCCCATCTTTTTCGCTTCCGAAATCAGCTGGATCACATCGTCGTACTTGCTTTCCTTGTCGCCGGCGATCAGCACCGGATAGTCGGGATTGGCCTCATGGATCTGTTTCAGCTTGCGCACCAGTGCGTCGCGGTTAGGCTCCGTCTCCGGCGCTTCCGAATTCTTGCCGGCCAGGCCGATGGACAGCGCGCCATTCGGCTTCACCGTCACCTGGATATAGCTGTCGGGCGGGCGCACCGACTTCTCGGCATGCGGCAGGTCGATCGTGCTCGGATTGTTCGAGCTCGGGATCACCATGAAAATGATCAGCAGGCAGAGCATCACGTCGATATACGGGACGACGTTGATCTCCGACTTGAACTTGCGGCGCTTGGTGCCGCGCATGCTGCTGGAGAAGGAAGTAGCCATGGCCAGGTTTCCGCCTTATCGCGACTGGCGCTGCAGGATGTTCGAGAATTCTTCGACGAAGCTCTCGAAGCGGATTGCCAGGCGGTCGATGTCGTGCGAGAAGCGGTTGTACGCCACCACCGCAGGAATCGCCGCGAACAGGCCGATGGCGGTTGCGATCAGCGCTTCGGCAATGCCGGGCGCCACAGCCGACAGGGTCGCCTGCTGCACATTGGCCAGGCCGCGGAATGCATTCATGATGCCCCACACGGTACCGAGCAGGCCGATGTAAGGGGATACGGAACCGACCGAAGCCAGGAAGGCCAGGTGGGCTTCCAATGCATCCATCTCGCGCTGGAAGGCAGCGCGCATGGCGCGGCGGGCGCCGTCCAGGATGGCGCCGATGTCCAGCACTTCACGGCTGGTGGCGTAAGCCTGTTTGCCCTTGATGAATTCACCCATGCCGGCTTCGAAAATGCGGGCCAGGGCGCCGCTGTTGGCGCGGTTGCTGCCCGCGCTCTGGTGCAGGGCGTGCAGGTTGCCGCCGGCCCAGAAAGTCTTTTCGAATTCGATGGTCTGCTTGCGCGCGGCGCGCACGTCGAACATCTTCTTGAAGATGTAGGTCCAGCTGACGAGGGAAATGCCAAGCAGCAGCGCCATGATCAATTGCACGATCAGGTGCGCGTGGGCGATAAGGGCGATGAAGGAGAGATCTTCGGTGACGTTCATTATTTTACTAATCTGGTTATGTGCGCATGCGGGCGGCTACGGCGTCCGGTACGGCGCGCGGACGCAATGCGGAGTCCACGCATCCAACCTTTACATGGGCCGTGTTCAGCAGGCAGTCGCCGCACCATGCTTCCTGCACAAATTGGATCGAGGCGCGGCCCAGCTTTTCGATTCTTAGCGTTAATTTTAGTACATCGTCCAACTTTGCCGGCGCATGATAGTCGGCACTCACGCTCTTGACCACAAACATTGCGTCGTGCTCAGCAAGCAAGACCTGTTGTCCAACGCCGATAGCACGCAGCCATTCGGTGCGCGCCCGTTCGAAGAACTTCAGGTAATTTGCATAATAGACAATTCCGCCGGCATCTGTGTCTTCGTAATAGACACGGACCTCCCAGTTGAACTCTGACGACATGTGTTTGTTTTGACTACTAAATGTGATTGAGCAACATTTTACGCCAATTTACGGATCGCAAGGCGTAAATGCGGGTTATGTAACATTCTCTTACGTTTTTCCCTTATTAACCTGCCATTGTAGCCCGTTTTATATTGAAAGGGGAGAAACCTTGGCAGGTCGGCATCAGCTCGATCAGGTTGATGTTGATGTGGGCCGGCAGGGTGGCGACCCAATACGCGGTGTTAGCGATATCTTCGGCCGTCAGCGGCTGGGTGCCTTCGTACACTTTGGCGGCTGCCGCATCGTCCTTCAGGCGTACGTTCGAGAACTCGGTGCCCCCGCACAGGCCGGGCGCCAGGTTGGTCGCGCGCACGCCGGTGCCGACCAGGTCCGCGCGCAGGTTCAGGGTGAACTGCTCGACGAAAGCCTTGGTGGCGCCATACACATTGCCGCCCGGGTAAGGGTAGTGGCCCGCCACCGAGCCCAGATTGATGACGGTGCCGCGGCCGCGTGCCACCATGCCCGGCAGCAGGGCGCGGGTGACGGTGACCAGGCCGGTGCAGTTGGTGGCGATCATGGTTTCCCAGTCTTCCAGGCTGGCTTCGTGGGCGCCTTTGATGCCCAGCGCCAGACCGGCATTGTTGATCAGCACGTCGATATCGCGCCAGCCTTCCGGCAGGCCGTCGAAGGCCGCGTGGATGGCGGCTTTATCGGACACGTCCAAGGTCAGCGGCATCAGATTCGCGCCCAGTTCGGTGGCCAGCGCTTGCAGGCGCTCGGTACGGCGGCCGGCAGCGATGACCTTATGGCCGTTTTGTACGAAAACACGCGCCATGGCGGCGCCAAATCCGGCTGTCGCGCCGGTGACGAGGACAATCATGGGTTTCCTTCAACAC
>NZ_JBFRDW010000137.1:0-10763 GCF_052113985.1 Pseudoduganella sp. RAF53_2
CCCCTGGCCTTGCTTCGAGGCCTTAGCGCTGTCTTTGATTTCCTTGAACTTGACCCATCCTTCGGCCAGCAAGTCAAAAACATCAACGTTCAGCGTTTCGTTGAGTTTGTCGGCTGCACCTTCCGCAGCAAAGTTGACCCACCTCGGCAAGGCAGCGTTCTCTCCGGCGGATTTCCGCGCCTCTTCGGTTGCGCCTTCCCGTACATGCGCGTCGGTGAAATTGAACAGGCTACGCAAACTGACAGTGTTCATGACGTTGTCTCCTCATGCTCGCGGATTGTCACAGGCCCCTGCGTAAGCCCCGCGCATAGTTCAATATCCGCGCAATCAACGCTCTTCGCCGAGACCTTGACTGGTTCGACGTTCGGCGCAATATCGGCGGTAAATGTGACATTCGGATGGAAGTGCCGCCAAACCTTGTGGCCCAAGGCTGATACGAGCGCTGCGCCACCGGCCAATCCTGCCCAAACCCACCAGGGCACCGACAACTTGATGGCGATCGTTTCGCCTCGCCTTCGCACCTGATTAGCCGCTGGTACGGTCTCTTTTACTTCCCAGTTATCAAAGCCCAATCCTGCAACTACTGGAACCAAATCGTGGCTTTGGAGTTCGGACCGGGCATCTGCCAAGGTCTTGCCAAGTACGGGTGGCACGAACACGAGGTCTTCGTTGGAGAGCTTTAAGCTGATAACGGTGTGCGCGGATACGTGTTGGCCCGCCGGTGGCGATTGCGAGAGTATTTCGTTCTTTTGCCGTTCGCTCGCCCGGTATTCTTGCTCGATCACAAAGGACTTCAGGCTAGGAAGCACCCGTTCAAAATTGGAACCCACGAGCGAGGGAACGACCAGACCGGCGGAAATTTGCACCTGTACCGTGCTATTGCGGCTTGCAGTCGCGGGCGGAGCCGGATCTTGGGAAATGACACTGCCCATTTGGACCTCGGACTCTGCCTCGGTCCAGCTTGGAAGTAATCGGGCCTGCTCCAACTTGGTTTGTGCCGTGCTGCGGGTATCCCCAACGATGCCTGGCACCTCGACCAGATTGCCATCGGATAAAGTCAATTTGACCGTGCTGCCGGGCATCGCTTTAGTGTGGCCTTCAGGATTCTGGGAAATCACATTGCCTTCCGGCGCGACACCTGGCGTGAAAACGCGACTGACATCGAATGAATTCAGCTGCTGCTTTGCCTCATCGAAGGTTTGACCGACGACCGCGGGAACATCGATTGGGAGGATCGGGCCAACGATAAGATAAACAGTGCTTTTTAGGGGAACGTCGTTGCCTGCACGCGGCTTTTGAGTAATAACTTTGCCCGCTTGATCTGTGCTTGAGGAAGGGGCAAATTCGGTGGTCGTACCTAGTCCTTTGCTCTGCAGCCGGTTAATTGCCTCGTCCTTTGGCAAAGTGCGTACGTCTGGGACTCTCACGAGAGAGCCATCCGAAACGAAAAATACGACGGCACATCGCTTGTCAGATTCCAGAGATTGCCGAAAGATCGTTCCTGCTGGCTTGGATGATCTTGCGCGGACCTGACGTACTGCAGACTTCATACGCTGCGGAAGCAATTGGACCGCGTCGTTAAATGTCCTTCCTGAGTAGTCAGGAAGGGGCGGGCAGCCTTGATACTGGGCCATCTGACGGTAGTCTTGGGCCAAGGCCGACGTGCATAAAACAAAGGTCAAGAGTGYCARCCCTATCGGGAGCAGTGCTCGCGAGTGCCTCAGTCCGATTTTTAGATCGTTCATGGCCAGCTCCCCCTGAATTGTTCGTTTTTATGTACAACCAATAGTCAATATAGGTTGGGGAGCGATGATCAAAGTACACACATTGTCACGCCCGAAACRATGCGCTGACAGTCTGGAAACTAGATAACACGCTGCCAGTGTTGATGTTTTGGGATTGCAATCGACGAGTAAGCCCTTCAGAATCGGATCAATTTCCTGAAGCAAATTGTTCCGGAGCGAATCATCAAATCCCTGCTTGTCAATATTGCCCGCCTGGCTGCGGCCAGTCTGTTGGGCGGAGTTCTTGCGCTGCCTGCGCTGGCCCAGCAATTGCCGCTGGACTCGCGCCTGAATGAACAAGTGATCATGGTGCCGGCTGGCCGCCAGCAGAGCGTTCAGCTGGAAACTACGGTATATAAGCCGAACGGCGACGGTCCCTTTCCGCTGCTGATCATCAATCACGGCAAGGCGCCCGGCGATCCCAAGCTGCAGAGCCGCGACCGTTTCGTGTATATGGCCGCGGCCTTCGTGCGCAAAGGCTATGCGGTCGTGGTGCCGATGCGCACCGGTTTTGCCCACTCGACCGGCAAATTCATCGAATACGGCTGCAATATGACCGCCAACGGCTATGCGCAAGCAGGTGACGTGGCTGACGTTGTGGCCTGGGCGCGACAGCAGGACTGGATCGACGGCGAGCACATCGTCATCGCCGGCCAATCCTTCGGCGGCCTGGCCAGCGTGGCAGTCAGCACCCAGGAGTTGCCCGGCGTACGCGGCATCATGAATTTTGCCGGCGGCCTCAAAGTCCATGGCGGCAGCTGCGACTGGCAGAGCGCGCTGGTGAAAGCGTTCGGCGAATACGGCAAAAAGAACAAGATCGAATCAATGTGGATGTACGGCGCCAACGACAGCTACTTCGGCCCGCAACTGGTCAGCAAGATGTACGGCGCTTTCACGGCCAATGGCGGCAACGCCAAGCTGATCGCCTACGGCACGTTTAAACGGGACGCCCACACCATGCTGGGCAGCCGCGACGGCCAGCCGATCTGGCAGCCGGAAGTCGACAAATTCCTGGCCCACATCGGCATGCCGGTAAAGGAAGTCTACGCTGTGGCCGAACCACCAAAGCAGCCAAAGACCAATTACGCGGCACTGGATGACGCAGCCGCCGTGCCGTTTCTGCCTGAACGTGGCCGCGAGCAGTACCGTGCCTTCCTGAAGAAGGATTCGCCGCGTGCCTTCGCCGTGTCTTCAAGCGGCGCCTGGGGCTGGGCGGAAGAGGGCGAAAATCCCGGCGATCGCGCGCTGGCGGCCTGCCAGGCCGCCAGCAAGCAACCCTGCAAGCTGTACACGGTCGATAACGATATTGTCTGGCCCGAGCATAGCGCCACGGGCGGCGGCATGCAGTAAGATGTCCGCATGTGCGGACGATTCGATCAGAACGATATAGCGAGGCGCTACATAGCGGCCTTCGGCTGGGCTGACGCGGCTTACCGCAGCCAGGCCGAGCCCACCTACAATGCCGCTCCCGGCACCTATCGCCCCGTGATGCATATGAGCGGCGGCGAGCCCCAGGTGGACGACCTGCACTGGGGCTACCGCGCCGCCTGGGCTGCGGGCAAGCTGCCGATTGCCGTCAATGCGCGGCTGGAAAAGATCACCAATAACTACTGGGGCAAGCTGCTGAAGACGGGCCGCGCCCTGGTGCCCGCACACGGATGGTACGAATGGACGGGCGAGAAGAACGCGCGCCAGCCCTGGCACATCCACCGTAAGGACCGTGAGCCATTCTTCATGCTGGCGCTGGCCAACTTCGGTCCCTTCAAGGAACACAAGGCGGAATCGGGCTTCGTGCTGATTACGGCCGATGCGGAAGGGGGCATGGTGGACATTCACGACCGCCGTCCGGTGGTGCTGAACGCAGCCGATGCGGCCCTCTGGCTTGATCCGGATCTCAGCGCGGAGCAGGCGGAAATGCTGGCCCGCACCATGGCCCTTGGTTCCGAGCATTTCGAATGGCACCGCGTCAGTCCTGACCTGAACCGCGCCGGCAACGACGGCGCGCATCTCGTGGTGCCACTGGCCGGTTAGAACAATCCCTGCACGGCCAGCCAGGCCGCCGCCGTACAGATAGCGCTCAGCACGGCCAACGGTTTGACACCCCAATACATGCGTTGCGCAATAACGGCGCTGGGCCGGTGCAGCCGCACGAAGGCATAGGACGCCAGCAGATTCTGCACTGCGACATACAAGTGCAGCATCAGGCCCGCACCCAGCCAGTCGGACACGGCGCGCACCTCGGGCGGCTTCAACTCAACTGTCATGACGATGACCATGCCCTGGCACAGTCCGAGCATCATGCCCAGCATCGTGCGCCGGACCAGGCGAGGATGGAAGTAATGGCGCTGCCATTGCGGCACTAAAGCCAGCGCATGCAAGGACAGGACGAGGGTTACGAATAGTTGGTGAGAGCGCATATCATCTGAAACCATGCGTCACCGAGCCGATGGGCTCCCTGTGCAGCTGGATTTTGCTTCGAACATAGATCTTCAACATAGCATATGGCGGCGCGGGGTCGCGCATGATACGCTGAGTCAATTCGACGATGGCAGTAGATGGGGGAGGTTCTGGTGAATCATCCGATTATCCCGATCGCGGCACAAGACGGCCCGAGCCGCGAACGCAAGCGCCAGGCGCCCAAAGGCCGGCGGGTGGACGCGGTCGCGCTGGCGGAAGTGCAGGTGCTGCTTGGCTCCCTGCCGCGTCGGCGCGATCTGCTGATCGAACACCTGCATCTGATTCAGGACCGCTACGGTTGCCTATCCACCGCTCATCTCGCGGCGCTGGCGCAGGAAWTGCGGCTGCCGCAGGCGGAAGTGTTCGAGGTGGCGTCGTTCTACCATCATTTCGATATCGTGCGCGAAGGCGAGGTGGCGCCGCCGGCGCTGACCGTGCGCGTGTGCGATGGACTGTCCTGTGAGCTTGCTGGCGCTGGCGAGCTGCTGGTACGCTTGCCCGCCTTGCTTGGCCCGGACGTACGCGTCATCGCCGCGCCCTGCATTGGCCGCTGTGACCAGGCGCCGGCTGCACTGGTCGGCCAGCGTGCAGTCGGCCATGCCACGCTGGACGCGATCGCATCGGCAGCCTCCGCCGCGCCCAATCCCACCGCGCTGCACCCAGCCGACGCGGCTGCAGTGCGTCCGGGCAGCGGCGATCATGGCGCGTTCGGCTCGGCGGCCGATGTGCAGGCGGGGGCGCAGTCGCCGGCGGAGGCGCAGTCGGGGACGCAGGCGCTGGCGGATGCGTTGGCGGGCCGGGCGCCGGGAGAAGCGAGGGCGAGGACGGGGGCGTGGCGCGAGGCCGGGACCGGGGCCGGGGCGCGCGCGGGTGCGGGCGCGCTGGAGGTGGCGGACGCGGGGGAGGCAGCATACGTGGTCCTGGCTGACTATTTTGCGGGCGGCGGCTACGCGCTGCTGCGTGAGTGCGTCGCGGGCGTTCGCGATCCGGAAGCGGTGATAGCCGCGCTCGAACATTCAGGCCTGCGTGGCCTTGGTGGTGCAGGCTTCCCGGCCGGCCGCAAATGGCGCATTGTGCGCAACGAGCCGGGGCCGCGTGTGATGGCGGTGAATATCGACGAAGGCGAACCAGGCACCTTCAAAGACCGCTACTTCCTGGAGCGCGATCCGCACCGCTTCCTGGAAGGCATGCTGATCGCCGCCTGGGCCGTCGGCATCGACGAAATCTACATCTATCTGCGCGACGAATACCACGACTGCCGCGTCATGCTGCAGCAGAAATTGATGAAGCTGCGCGCGCAGCCGCCCATTCCGCGTATGCCCGCAATCCATCTGCGCCGCGGCGCCGGCGCCTACATCTGCGGCGAAGAATCCGCGATGATCGAATCGATCGAAGGCAAACGAGGCTTGCCGCGCCTGCGTCCACCCTATGTCGCGCAAGTGGGCCTGTTCGGACGCCCAACCCTGGAGCACAACTTCGAAACGCTGTTCTGGATCAGGGACATCATCCAGCGCGGCCCCGAATGGTTTGCCGCGCAGGGCCGCAATGGCCGCAAGGGTCTGCGCTCGTTCTCGGTTTCCGGCCGGGTGAAACAACCCGGTGTAAAGCTTGCGCCGGCGGGCATCACCGTGCAGGAACTGATCGACGAATACTGCGGCGGCATGCAGGACGGCCATAAGCTCTACGCCTATCTGCCCGGCGGGGCATCGGGCGGCATTCTGCCAGCCAGCATGAACAACATCCCGCTCGACTTCGACACCTTGCAAGCGCACGGCTGCTTCATCGGCTCGGCGGCAGTGATCGTGCTGTCCGACCACGACAAGGCCGCCAACGCCGCGCGAAATATGATGCGCTTCTTCCGCGACGAATCGTGCGGCCAATGCACGCCGTGCCGCGTAGGCACCGCGAAAGCCGTAACGCTGCTCGAACAGCCGAAGTGGGATACGGCCTTGCTGGCCGAACTAAGCCAGGTCATGCGCGACGCGTCCATCTGCGGCCTTGGACAAGCCGCGCCCAATCCTGTCGACAGTGTGATCCGCTATTTCCCTCACGAGGTGGCGCCATGATCGCCTTTGAACTGAATGGCCGCGGCGTGCAGGCGGAGGAAGGCGAAACGCTGCTGCAGGCGGCCCGCCGCGAGGGTGTCGACATTCCGCACCTGTGCTACAAGGACGGCATGGCCACGGCTGGCAACTGCCGCGCGTGCATGGTCGAAATCGACGGCGAACGCGTGCTGGCGCCATCCTGCTGCCGCGCGCCCGCGCCGGGCATGAAAGTCAGCACGGACAGCCCGCGCGCGCTCGCCGCGCAGAAGATGGTGCTGGAACTGCTGCAATCGGACATGCCCGAAGCCGGCCACACGCGCCACAACGAAGTCGACGAATGGGCCACCCGCCTGCAACTCGGCAAGCCGCGCTTTGCACCGCGCGAACAGCCGCGGCAGGACGCCTCGCACGTCGCCATTACCGTCAATCTCGACGCCTGCATCCAGTGCAMCCGCTGCGTGCGCGCCTGCCGTGACGAGCAAATGAATGATGTGATCGGCCTGGCCTATCGCGGCGACCACGCGAAAATCGTCTTCGATATGGATGACCCAATGGGGGCCTCCACCTGTGTGGCTTGCGGCGAATGCGTGCAGGCTTGCCCGACCGGCGCGCTGATGCCGGAGCGCGATGTGGCGCTGTCCAGGCCGGACAGACAGGTCGAATCGGTCTGTCCATACTGCGGTGTGGGTTGTCAGCTGACCTACAACATCAGGAACGACAAGATCCTCTACGTTGAAGGCCGCGACGGCCCCGCCAACAGCAGCCGCTTGTGCGTCAAGGGCCGCTACGGCTTCGATTACGCGCACCACGCGCAACGTCTGACAAAGCCATTGATCCGGCGTGCCGATGCGCCACCCAAATCCGGCAAATTCACCATGGACCCGGAGCGGGTGCTGGACGTGTTCCGCGAAGCCACGTGGGAAGAAGCACTGGCGCTGGCGGGTGGAAAACTGGCGCAGATCCGCGACGCGCACGGCGCCAGGGTTCTGGCGGGTTTCGGGTCGGCCAAAGGTAGCAACGAGGAAGCCTATCTGTTCCAGAAACTGGTGCGCACAGGCTTTGGCAGCAATAATGTCGATCACTGCACGCGCCTATGCCACGCATCGTCCGTGGCCGCACTGCTGGAGGGGATCGGCTCCGGCGCCGTGTCCAACCCGGTGCGCGACGTGACAAAGGCTGAGGTGGTGATCCTGATCGGCGCTAATCCGACCGTGAATCATCCGGTGGCGGCGACCTGGATCAAGAACGCCGCGCGCAAGGGCATGAAGCTGATCGTCTGTGATCCGCGCCGTTCCGAGCTTGCGCGCACCGCGCACCGCTATCTGCAGTTCAAGCCAGATACCGATGTGGCGCTGCTCAACGCCATGATCTACACCATCGTCACGGAAGGTTTGATGGACAAAGCCTTCATCGCCAGCCGCACTATTGGCTACGACGAGCTGGCGAGCAACGTGATGCTCTACAGCCCGGAGGCCATGGCGCCG
The DNA here is from genome assembly GCF_052113985.1 of Pseudoduganella sp. RAF53_2. NCBI lineage: Bacteria > Pseudomonadati > Pseudomonadota > Betaproteobacteria > Burkholderiales > Oxalobacteraceae > Pseudoduganella > Pseudoduganella sp. RAF53_2. The sequence continues at coordinate 7,771 of NZ_JBFRDW010000137.1, forward strand.
ATCTGCGGTATCGAGGCCGACACGATCCGCTACGTGGCGCGGCTGTACGCAAAATCCAAAGCGTCCATGATCTTGTGGGGCATGGGTATCTCTCAGCACATCCACGGCACCGACAATGCACGCTGCCTGATTGCACTGGCACTGATGACCGGACAGATCGGCCGTCCCGGCACAGGCCTGCATCCGCTGCGCGGCCAGAACAATGTGCAGGGTGCCTCCGATGCGGGCCTGATCCCGATGATGTTCCCCGATTATCAGCGCGTAACCGACCCTGAAGCGCGGGCGCGCTTCGCCAAAGCCTGGGGTGTGCAGCTGGACGAACAGCCCGGCCTGACCGTGGTGGAAGTGATGAACGCGATCAAGGATGGTAAAGTAAAGGGCATGTACATCATGGGAGAAAACCCTGCCATGTCCGACCCCGACGCCGACCACGCCCGCGCCGCGCTGGCTGCGCTCGACCATCTGGTCGTGCAGGATATCTTCCTTACCGAGACGGCCTATCTGGCGGACGTGATTCTGCCGGCCAGTGCCTTCCCCGAAAAGACCGGAACCTTCACCAACACCGACCGCCTGGTGCAGCTTGGCCGTCAAGCGGTGCCGCCGCCGGGCGAAGCGCGGCAGGATTTGTGGATCATTCAGCAGATCGCACAGCGCATGGGCCTGGACTGGGCTTACGCAGGTCCGGCGGACGTGTTCAATGAAATGCGCACTGTGATGCCGAGCATTGCGGGCATCACGTGGGAGCGCCTGGAGCGCGAGCACGCTGTGACGTATCCCTGCACGGCGGAAGGCGACCCCGGGACGCCAGTGGTCTTCACCGACAGCTTCCCGCGCGAGTCGGGGCGCGCGCGCTTTGTTCCGGCCGATATCATTCCTGCCGACGAACGGCCGGACAGCCAGTATCCGCTGGTGCTGATCACGGGCCGCCAGCTCGAACACTGGCACACCGGCAGCATGACGCGCCGCGCCGCCGTGCTGGACGCGATCGAACCCGATCCGGTCGCACTGGTGCATCCTTACGACCTGGCGCAGCTGGGCGCCAAGCCCGGCGACGTCATCACCATTGCCTCGCGGCGCGGCAGCGTGAGCCTGTATGCGCGCGCCGATGACAGCTCGCCACGCGGCGCCGTCTTTGTCCCGTTCTGCTATTACGAGGCCGCCATCAACAAGCTGACCAACCCCGCGCTGGACCCTTTCGGCAAGATCCCCGAATTCAAATACTGCGCGGTGCGGGTAACGCTGGGCGGCACGGTGGCAGCGCAAAGCAGCTTTGGCGGCGGCCAGCTGTTGGGAGCTGAGCACTAATGGCGCTGTGGGAAGCGGTACAAGCCGCCTTCGCATTGCTGTTCACCGGCGACCCGGTCCTGTGGCGCATTATCTGGATTTCCCTAAGTACCAGCGTGCTTGGCCTGCTGATTGCGACGCCGTTTGCTGTCGCTGGAGGCTATGCCATCGCCATGCACCAGTTTCCCGCGCGCCGCGTCGTGATCTGGCTGGCGCAAGCTGCCTTGTCGTTGCCGACGGTGCTGATTGGGCTGTTGCTCTACATGCTGTTGTCGCGCCACGGCCCGATGGGCGGGCTGCAATGGCTGTTCACGCAATCCGGCATCGTGGCGGGGCAGGTGATTATCGCCTTGCCGGTGCTGCTGGCGTTCACGCTGGCCGCCGTGCAGGCAGCCGATCCGCGTTACGCGGAAACGGCCATCACGCACGGCGCCTCGCGCTGGGGTGTGATGACGACCATGCTGTATGAAGTGCGTTTCGGTGTCATGGCGGCAGTGATCAGCGGTTTCGGACGCGTGATCTCCGAAGTCGGCTGCGCCATGATGGTGGGCGGGAACATCGCGGGCGAAACCCGCACCATCACTACAGCCATCGCTCTGGAGACCAGCAAAGGCGAATTCGCGCAGGGCATTGCGCTGGGCATCGTGCTGGTCACCATCGCGCTGGCCATGAATGGCGCCTTGATGCTGCTGCAAGGCGACGCGCACGCGGCGAAAGGCAGCGCATGATGCTTTCCATCGGCCGCCTCACCAAGCGCTACGACAGCCACACGCTGTTCGACCTCACTGATTTTTCGCTGGAGGGCGCCACCGCCTATGTGCTGACCGGTGTGAACGGTGCCGGTAAGAGCACCTTGCTGCGTGTGTTGGCGGGTCTGGCGCCGGCCGAGGCGCAGGACGTGCAGTTCGAAGGCCGGAGCGTGAGCCTGTCGCCGTATCCCGCCTTGCTGCGCCGGTCCATCGTGTATGTGCACCAGCATCCCATCATGTTCAGCACCAGCGTGGCGGACAATATCGCCTACGGCCTGAAGGCACGGGGCGAATCGCACGCTGCGATCAAGCAGGCGGTGCACGAGGCGATGTCGTGGGCCGGCGTGCGCCATCTGGCGRACAATAATCCGGCTACACTATCCGGCGGCGRAAAGCAGCGCGTGGCGCTGGCGCGCGCCAAAGTGCTGCACCCGCGCCTGCTGCTGCTGGACGAGCCGACCGCCAATCTCGATGGCGCCGCGCGCGAGCAGGTGATTGCGCTGATTCCCACCCTGATCCATGCCGGCAGCAGCGTGGTGATGGCTTGTCATGACCGTGATTTGATCAACCTGCCCGAAGTGCAGCGCATGAAGCTGCGCGACGGCAAACTGGAGATGAAATGAAACGTCGCTCACTCGTTCTCGCCCTAGCGGCACTGACCTTCACCGGCGCCGCATTCGCGCAACAGCCGGTCATCCGCCTGTCGACCACCACCAGCACCGACAATTCCGGCCTGCTGGGATATCTGCTGCCGATCTTCGAGCAAAAGACCGGCAACAAAGTGCACGTGATTTCGGTCGGCACCGGCAAAGCGCTGGAACTGTCGAAGAACGGCGACGTTGACGTGACGCTGGTGCATGCGCGCCAGGCCGAAGACAAGTTCGTGGCCGAAGGCTGGGGCGTGGACCGCCGCGATGTGATGTACAACGACTTTATCGTAGTGGGTCCGGCATCCGATCC
>NZ_JBFRDW010000138.1:0-10724 GCF_052113985.1 Pseudoduganella sp. RAF53_2
TCACCAGCCTGAATCCGAACGCGCCGAGCTATCCAGCCGTGGGCCTGGCCAATGCATTCACCGCGACACTGGCCGATGCGCAGAAGACAGTGGCGACTTCGGAGTCCTCCACGTCGACCGTGCTGTTCCCATACAACCGCAGCAATGTGATCACCTGGTCCGGTCAGGCTGGCGGCCACCGCGGCCTGCGCCTGGATGCTTCCGTGCTGACCGCCGACCAGCTGACCGCAGCAAATGCGCTGGTGAATGGTGCGCTGAGCGCGAGCGGCGCCAAGCTGCTGTCCGAAGTGCGTGCTGCGGACGATGTGCTGAACGCTAACYATCCAAACGCTGGCTGGGGTTCGGGCCTGTACTGGCTCTCCATCGTCGGCACGCCGGTGACGGATGGTCCGTGGATGCTGCAGGTGAACGGCCACAATATCAGCTATAACATCACCTACAACGGCCTGTACGACAGCGCCACGCCAATGTTTGCCGGCGCCGAGCCGACTGACTGGACTTCGGGCGGTGTGGCGCATGCGCCGCTGGAAGCGCAACGCCAGGCGGTAGCGAATCTGGCCACGGCCTTGCAATCCGATGCGGGCACCGCGGCGTCGGCGCGCCTGAACGGCACCTTCACCGACATCCTGATGGGCGCGGGCGCCAATGGCGATATCAACTATGGCTTGCTGAGCTATCCGAGCGCCAATCGCGGCGTGCTGTACTCCAGCCTGAGCGATGCGCAGAAAGCCTATGTGAAGGCGGTCATCGAAGCCTGGGTACGCACCCAGCGCGACAACCTCGCCAACACCCTGCTGCCGGTGTATGAGGACGATACCGCGCTGGCCAATACCTATGTCGGCTTCGCGCCAGGCGCCAGCGGCACGGCGGACTTCAGCGCGAATCCGAACGGCAGCGCATCGCCGCTGGCCACGAAGAATTCCTATCTGCGCATCGATGGTCCGCGCGTGTGGATTGAGTTCGCTGTGGTGCCGGGGACTGCCAATCCGAATCAGGTGGCGTATCGCACCGTATGGCGCGACAAGGTGGCTGATTACGGCGGCAGCTTCGGCCCCGGCGCCGCGAAGTAGTCAGGCGCGCTGGCCTGCCGGTGCAGACCGCGCGGCCAGCGCTTCCGTGATCCAGTAGAGCAGGGCGATGGCCGGGAAAGCCATCCCGGTCCACAAGGCCGCCCGCCAGCCGAGGGTGGCCAGTATCCAGGCGCCCGTCGCAGAACCCAGCGCACCGCCGGCAAAGAACAGTGCGAAGTAAATGCCATTCAGGCGGCTGCGCACTTCCGCGCCGAGCGAGAACAAGGCACGCTGGCCCAGCACAAGATTGGCGGCCACGCCCATATCCAGCACGATGGACGCGATCACCAGCAGGCCCAGTGCGACGGCACGCGATTCCGGCGCCCACAGCGGCAGCGCAAATCCCGCAATCCCCAGCAGCAGTGCGGCGGCTGTCGCAGGCAGCGTGTAGCCTTTGTCGGCCAGTTTGCCTGCGATAGGGGAGGCGATGGCGCCTGCCATGCCGACCAGGGCAAACAGCGCGATGCCGCTTTGCGAGAGGTGGAAGTGTTCACCTTCCAGGACCAGCGGCACAATCGTCCAGAACATGCTGAAGGCGCCGAACAGGCCTGCGTGGTAAGCCGCGCGGCGGCGCAGCACGGGCGTGTCGCGGAACAGATGCCACAGCGATCCGATCAGGCGGCCGTAGGAGAGCGGCGATGAGGGCACGCGTTGCGRCAGTTTCGTTCGCAGCACGAAGGCCAACACCGCCACCAGCAGCGCAGCGGCGCCGAACACCACGCGCCAGCCGGCGTAGTCCGCAATCAGACTCGCAGCGGGACGCGCCAGCATGATCCCCAGCAGCAGGCCGCTCACCACCTTGCCGACGGTCTGTCCGCGCGTTGCCTCGTGCGACAGGTGGGCGGCGAACGGCACCAGCACCTGGGCCGCGACCGAGCCAAGACCAATCGCCAGCGAGGCGGCCAGGAACTGCTCTGCGCTGTGGCTGGAGGCGGCTGCGGCCAATGCTACGGCGGCAAACAGCAGGGCGCTGAACACCAGCTTGCGGTTTTCCAGCAGATCGCCCAGCGGCACGACGAACAGCAGGCCAAGCGCGTAGCCGGCTTGTGTCAGGGTGACGATCAGGCCCGCCGCTTCCGGCGACAGGCCGGTCGCAGCGCTGATCGGACCAACCAGTGTTTGTGCGTAATACAGGCTGGCGACAATGAGGCCGCAGGCGCCCGCCAGCAAGGCAACCATGCCACGTGAAATATCGTTTTTCATGAATCAGCTCCGGTAGTGGAAAGTTGGAGTGATTCTGCGGGATGGAGCCAAAAAGATAATTGGCCAACAAATGTCCTATACTTTTCATTTTATGTGAACAATGGGGCCGCGATGGACCGCCTGAAAGCCATGCAAACCTTCGTCCGCATCGTGGAAGCGAACAGCTACACCAAGGCGGCGGAAACACTCGACCTGCCGCGCGCTGCGCTCACGGCCACCATCCAGAAGCTGGAAGCTTATCTGGGCACCCAGCTCCTGCAGCGCACCACGCGCACGCTCTCGCTGACCAGTGACGGCGCTGCCTACTTCCGCCATTGCCTGGCGATTCTCGCGGCGGTGGACGAAGCCGAAGCGCCATTCCGCGCCAGCGATGCCGAGCGCCCGCAGGGCAAGCTGCGCGTGGAGCTGGGCGGGGCCGTGGGGCGCAACGTGGTGCTGCCCAAGCTGGGCGAATTCCGCCGCGCCTATCCGGATGTGGAACTGGTGCTGAGCCTGAGCGACCGCCTGACGGATCTGGTGCGCGAAGGCGTCGATTGCGCGCTGCGTGTGGGAGAACTGCAGGACTCCGCCCTGATTGGCCGCCAGATCGGCACAATGCGCTTTCTCACGTGCGCCGCACCGTCCTATCTCGCCGCACACGGCGTCCCGCAATCGCTGGACGATCTGGCCCGGCACACGGCGGTGCTGCATTTTTCCGGCCGTACCGGGCGTCCTTTCGATTGGGCCTTCATCGATGGCGGAGCGGTGCGCAAGATCGATATGCCGGGCACGCTGGCCACCAACGACGCGGAAGGCTATATCACGCTTGGCCTGCAGGGACTTGGGCTGGTACAGACGGCGACCTATCTGGTGCGCAGTCATCTCGCCAGCGGCGCGCTGGTGCCGGTACTGTCAGACACGCCGCCCACGCCAATGCCGGTATCGCTGGTGTACCCGCAGGGCCGCATGGCATCGCCCAAGCTTCAGGTATTCGCGCGCTGGCTGGAGGCGCTGTTTGCAGCCGAACCGGATTTGCATCGCGATTCTTGATCCAGATCATGTGAAGCGGGGCGGCTGCCGGCCTAGAATCGGCGGATGAATGTGCAGAACTCGAATATCGCGGTATGGGAGCTCGATGCAGCATGGCGCACCGTCGGCGCCAATCCTGCCGCGATTGCATTGGCTGGCCCCGAAGCAGCACTATGCTTTGCTGCCGAAGACTGGCTGGCCCTGACCGCCGAACTCTCGGCTGGCCGTCCCTTCTTCGCCGAACTACGCTTGCGCAGCCAGGATTCTTCCGAGCGTCCCTGCCAGGTGTGCGCGTTGCCTGGCGGGCTGCTGCTGGCGCGTCCCAGCAGCGAGGCGCTTGGCATGCGTCAGCTGGCCAGCCTGCATGCGATGAACGAGATTTCCGCCATCGCCTTCCAGGGCTTCGGCGATCAGATGCACGGCGCGCTGGCGATCGGCGCCCGTCTGCTTGGCTTGCCGGTCGGGACGCTGTCGCGCGTGGAAGGTGAGCATGCCACGCCGGTTGCCTGGCTGCCGCCAGGGATCACATCGCCGGGCCGGATGCGTGCCTTGGGCGACAGCTGCTGCGCCACTGCGTTCCGCAGCGCCGTACCTTTCACGGCAAGGGCGGCCGCCGGCACCGGCGGTCTGCTGCACAGCTGCGTCGATCTTGCGCTGCATGCCTATATCGGCGTACGCATTGAAGTGGCAGGCGCGCCGTGGGGCGTACTCAGTTTTGGCGCGGTGGCGCCATTCGCGCGCAGCTTCGACGAGGGCGATGACGAATTCATATCGCTGCTGGGCCGCTGGATCGGCGGCGCCATCGAGCGCGCCGCGGCGGGCGAGAAGCTGCTGCTGGCAGCGAGTGTGTTCGACAATGTGCGTGAAGGGATCATCATCACCGATCCTGCCGGCACCATCGTCAACACCAACGAAGCCTTTACTCGCATCGCGGGCTACACGGCAGACGAGGTACGCGGCCGCAATCCCAGCATGCTGCAATCGGGACGCCAGCCGCGCGAATTCTATGCCGCGATGTGGCAGCGCCTGCGCGAGCAGGGCTACTGGCAGGGCGAGGTCTGGAACCGCCGCAAATCCGGCGAGGTGTACGCCGAACTGCTGACCATCACGGCCATCCGTAATCAGCGCGGCGAAGTCGAACATTATGTCGGCCTGTTCTCCGACATCACGCGCCAGAAAGAACACGAACGCGAGCTGGAACGCATCGCGAATTATGACGCACTCACTGGTTTGCCCAACCGCCGCCTGCTGGCCGACCGTCTGCATCAGGCACTGGCGCTGTCGCAGCGCAACGGCAGTACGCTGGCCGTGGTCTACCTTGATCTGGATGGCTTCAAGACTGTCAACGACGTGCAGGGCCACGAGTACGGCGACGAGCTGTTGATCGCCGTGGCGCAGCGCATGAAACAGTCGGTGCGCGACAGCGATACCGTGGGCCGCCTGGGCGGCGATGAATTCGTCGCCGTGCTGCAGGACCTGCCGGAGGGCGGCGCCTGCCTGCCGTTTCTGGCACGCCTGCTGGACGCCTGCGCGCGGCCCGTAACCATCGATGGCAGGCTGCTGCAAGTCTCGGCCAGCATCGGCGTGGCGCTGTACCCTCAGAACAGCGAAGTCGATGCGGACCAGTTGATGCGCCAGGCCGATCAGGCCATGTATGAAGCCAAGCTGGCGGGCAAGAACCGCTTCCACATCTTCGACGCCGAGCAGCAGCGCAGCACCATCAATCGCAACGAACAGCTGGACGGCATCCGGCGCGCCTTGGCGGACGGGGAATTCGTCCTGTACTACCAGCCGATTGTGGATCTGCGCCAGGGCCGCGTCATGGCAGCTGAGGCCCTGATCCGCTGGCTGCATCCACAGCGCGGCTTGCTCAGTCCCGCCGAGTTCCTGCCGCTGATCGAGGATGATCCTTTGGCCGTGCAAGTGGGCGAGTGGGTGCTGGGCGAGGCCTTGCGCCAGCAGGAGCGCTGGCAGGATGCAGGCCTGCACATCGTCAGCAGCGTGAATATCGGCAGCTGGCAATTGCAGCAGCCCGACTTCGTGCCGCGCCTGAAGGCGATGCTGGATGCGCATCCGCACGTGGCGCCTTCGCGCCTGAAGCTGGAAGTGCTGGAAACCAGTGCACTGGAAGACATCGCCCATGTCTCGCGCGTCATCAGCGATTGCGCGGCGCTGGGCGTGTCTTTCGCGCTGGACGATTTCGGCACCGGCTATTCCTCCTTGCTATATCTGAAGCGCCTGCCCGCGGCGCAGATCAAGATCGACCAGAGCTTTGTGCGCAATATGCTGGAAGATCCGGACGACCTGGCCATTCTGCAGGGCGTACTGGGCCTCGCTTCTGCATTCCATCGCGAGCCCATAGCGGAAGGCGTGGAAAGCGAAGCGCATGCGCGCATGCTGCTGCAACTGGGTTGCCGGCTGGCGCAAGGCTATGGCATCGCACGTCCCATGCCGGCGCAGGACATGCCCGCATGGGTGGCGCATTGGCGGCCCGCGCCCGGATTGGCGGCAGTGCTGCCGCTGGCGCAGGATGCCTTGCCGTTGCTGGCGGCGCAGGTCGAGTATCGCGCCTGGGCGCGCCGGCTGTCGGACTATCTGGATGGTGCGGTAGACCAGCCGCCGGAAGTACCGGCCGCGCTGGCCTGCCTGCAAGTGCTGGTGGCGACGCGCGCGCTGACGCAGGCCGTGCAGTTGCAGGCGTCCCAGCTTGTCGCGCACCGGCGTGGGCATCGCACCACGGCGCTGCGTGAGGGCAGGGAAGGCATGCGCGTGCTGCTGGCGCAACTGGGCGCACAGCTTGTCGCGCTGCTGGAGGCGGCGCCTGCGCGCTACTGATATTTGCCGACGGCTTGCTGCCAGCCAGGATCGTCGCGCAGCTTGCGCAAGGCGGGCATGAGCTGATCGAATACGGCCTCTTTGCCATGCGGGATCAGGAAGCGCCGTTCCACCTGGCGTCCAGGCAGCTCGATCAGCAAGAATTTGCCGGCCAGTGCGTGCAGCTTCATGTAGTAGCGCGCCACCGACTCGGCCACCGCCACGCAATCCACGCGGCCCAGCCGCAGCTTTTCCAGATTGATTTCTTCGCTCAGCGCATCGGCGCGCTGCAGGCCGTGCTGGAGAATCCAGTTGTCGATGTTGGGGTAGACGTAGCCCAGTGTCAGGCCGATCGACTTGCCCGTCAGACCGCCGTCGTTCGGGTTCACCGGATTCTCTACCCGCGACACGAGCACGAAGTGGTCCACGGCAAACGGCGGCGTCCACAGGTATTTCTTTTGCGAGACATCGTTCATCCACTGCGGCATCATGCCGATCACGATGCCATCCAGACTGCCTTCTTCCAGCCGCATCTGGAGACGCTTGCGAGGCAGATAAGTTAGCTGGAAATGCAAGGTGCCCAGCTGCTGATGGTTCAGATAGTCGACCAGATCGGGATAAATGCCGCCGCTCCCATTGACCATCAAAGGGGCGAAATTGGCACTGGTGTACACGGTGACAGTCTCTGCGTTGACGAGCGGAAACCACAGCAAGCACAGCACGAAATACAGGATCTTCATTGGTCTGAATATACGCCGTCTGTTCGCGCCGACGCAACAGACATGGCAGGACGGCAAGACTATTTCGTGGTAATTCTCACAAATTGTCACAATTTGGCGATTTTCGGGCCTATCATCAAATCGCGAGCTAACTCAACTATGCGGGGTCCGAAATGATGCTCACCTCCCTTCTTGGCCATCTGCGCCTGGGTCACAAATTCCTTATTCTCGGTGTGCTGGCGCTGGTGCTGGCAGTCATACCCGCCACGCTGTATATGCGCGAAGCGGGCAAGGTGCTGGATGCCTACGAAGGCGAACGCACCGGCATGCCGGCCGTGCTGACGGGACTGAAAGTGGTGCAGCTGACGCAGCAGCATCGGGGCTTGTCCGCCCTGGTGCTGGGCGGCATCCAGTCCGCACAGGAGCCGCGCCGCGCCAAGCAGCAGGAAGCGGATGCCGCCTACGCCGAGCTGGAAAAGCTGGTTGCGGCCTTGCGTGATCCAGCCATCAGCGAAGCCTTCGCCTCCGCCAAACGCGACTGGGAAACGCTGCGCGACGGCGTGGCCGGTGGCCGCATCAGCGTGCCGGAAAGCTATACCGCCCACACGGCCCTGGTGCCCAAACTGCTCAAGACCAATGACCTGATCGGCGACGCCTACGGCCTCAGCCTCGATCCCGACAAGGACAGTTACCAGCTGATCCAGGCCATGTTCTACCAGCTGCCGTATCTGACCGAAGAAGTCGGCAAGACGCGCGCCAAAGGCGCCGGCCTGCTGGCGAAGAAGGAAGCCAGCGTAACGGATCGCCAGGTGCTGAACGCGATCGTTGGCCGCGTCGGCGATCGCCTCGACCAGACCACGACTGCGTTCGGCAAGGCTGCCGCAGCCAATCCTGACATCGAAAGCAAACTGGGTGGCGGCATGCGCGAAGTGTCCGAAGCGGCGCACAACGTGACCTCGCTGGCGCAGGAACAAATCATCAAACCCGAAGCACTGACTTATTCGGGGGAACAGTACGTCGCGATTTCGACCGCGGCGATCGATCGCCAGTTCGCGCTGAACGCGGCAGCGGCCAGGGAATTGCAGGCCATGCTGGATGAGAAGATCCAGCACTTCTACCAGCAGCGCTGGATGATGATCGGCTCCCTGGTTGGCCTGCTGGCGCTGGCCGGCTGGATCAGTGTGCTGATCGCGCGCTCGGTGACGGTGCCGCTGGCGAATGCCATCGGCGTGGCCGAGCGGGTGGCCCAGGGCAAACTGGCGGGCGATTTCGACGTCGGCCCGCCCAATGAAGTGGGCCAGATGCTGCGCGCCCTGAAGGCCATGAGCGGTAGCCTGCGCAGCATCGTGTCCGACGTGCGCATCAGCATCGACAATATCAACGCGGCCAGCCGCGACATCGCCAGCGGCAATGCGGATGTGTCGGCGCGGCTGGAGGCGCAGGCTTCGAGTCTGGAGGAAACGGCGTCGTCGATGGAGGAGCTGACCTCGACCGTCAAGCAGAATGCCGACAATGCGCGCCAGGCCAACGAGCTGGTGCAGGGCGCGTCCGGCGTGGCGGCGCGCGGCGGCGAAGTGGTGAGCCAGGTGGTGAACACCATGGGCCAGATCAACGATAGCTCGCGCAAGATCGTGGACATCATCGCCGTCATCGACGGTATCGCCTTCCAGACCAATATTCTGGCGCTGAATGCGGCGGTGGAAGCGGCGCGCGCCGGTGAACAGGGCCGYGGCTTTGCCGTGGTGGCCGCCGAAGTGCGCAATCTGGCCCAGCGTTCGGCGGCGGCAGCGAAGGAAATCAAGGACCTCATCACCCACAGCGTCGAGCGCGTCGAAACCGGCAACAAGCTGGCGGGACAGGCCGGTGCGGCGATGGAGGAAGTGCTCAAGAGCGTGCAGGGCATCACGCACATCATGTCCGAGATCGCCATCGCTTCCAAAGAGCAAGGCATGGGCATCGAGCAGGTGAACATGGCGGTGACGCAAATGGACGACACCACTCAGCAGAACGCGGCACTGGTCGAGCAGACCGCTGCCGCCTCGGCGAGCCTGCAGGAACAGGCGCAAATGCTGGTGAAGTCGATCAGCGTGTTCACGCTGGATGAGGATGGCGCGCGCGATATGCGCCCGGCTTTGGCGGGGCCGGCGCACGCGAAATTAGGCAGACCTGCACTTAAGGTCGTAGCAACAGTATAATTTTTGCATGGAGAAGCTCAAAGACTTTGCCGCCATCATTTCCGAAGCCCAGCGCGGGGAGCTGGTCTTTCCCACCAGCGTCAACGCGGCGCTGTCTCTGCAGCTTGCCGTTTCCGATCCGGATACGCATGACGAAGAGGTGGTACGCCGCGTGCTGGCCGAGCCGGTGCTCGCGGCCCGCGCCGTGGCGCTGGCCAATTCCGCCGTGTTCCGCGCCCGCGGACCGGAGGTGACCAGCGCCCGCGCCGCCGTACTGCGGCTGGGCTATCGCAATCTGTACACGCTGGCGGCGGCCATGGTGGTGCGCCAGTTCGGTTCGCGCATCCGCGACCCGCTGCTGCGCGCGCGGGCGGACCAGCTGTGGAAGTATTCGGCCCACGTGGCGGCGCTGTCCTATCTGATCGCCCAGCGCATCACGTACAGCGATCCGGACACGGCCCTGTTTGCGGGCATCCTGCACGAAACGGGCGGCTTTTATCTGCTGGCGCAGGCCGATGCGTTTCCCGGTTTGCTGGACGATCCGGAAGAGTGGATGGGCGCGGCGCAGGAGATCGTGTCGCGCGAGATTCTCAAGAAGCTCAAGGTGCCGGAGCAGGTGCTCGCGGCGATTGTGACGCTGCGCGGCGGCGCCGTCAGCATCCCGCCGCAGGGCCTGCGCGACACTCTGCTGCTGGCCAAGCACCTGTGCCCGGTGCTGTCGCCCATGCCCCACTCCGACGACCACCACCTGTCCCGCACCGCCGCCGTGGCGCAGTATCTGCAGGACTACCCCTCGATCTCCGCCCTCATCGACGAAGCGGCCGACGAAGCGCGCTCAATGAGCAACGCCCTCCTGGTCTAGGATTTCCTCTACCGTGTACGGCAGCGCGGCCGCGAAAGCCGTTGCCGGCAGCCCAGTCTCATGCGCTGCCTTGCGCAGGGCGAGTGTCTACACCTTGCGCGCCGTGGCCGGCGCGGGGAAGTCGTCTGGGTAGGCGGGCGGGTGGGTGAGGTCGTTCATGGCTAGCCTCCAAAACGACAGGCTAGGAAGCGGCAGGCCCGCCTGTCAAACTGGACAGGCGGGAGATTTGAGGCAGATCAGGCGAGGGTTTGTTCGAGGATGCGGACCAGGGACTGGATGCCTTCCGCGTCGACCGCGTCGAAGCGGTTCGGCAGCGGGCTGTCGAGATCGAACACGCCGATTACATCGCCGTTCCGGGCAAAGATCGGCACCACCAGCTCGGAGCGCGAGTTGGCGTCGCAGGCGATGTGTCCAGGGAAGGCGTGCACGTCCGGCACCAGGATGGTTTCGCGCTTCTCCACGGTGGTGCCGCACACACCGCGGCCCTTCTTGATACGAATGCAGGCCGGCTTGCCCTGGAACGGGCCGAGCACCAGCTCATCCGGACCCTGCATGAAATAGAAGCCCGCCCAGTTCAGGCCCGGCATCGAGTTGAACACCAGGGAACTGGCGTTGGCCGTGTTGGCGATCCAGTCGCTTTCGCCGTGCACCAGGCCGCTCAGCTGGGAGCGCAGGTCGGCGTACATGGTCTGCTTGGCTTCCGGCGTATCGGCGGAGTAAGCGGTGTCGCTGAGAGTGAAAGTCATAATGCGTTGCTAATTGATGGTTTGAATCGAGCAGTTTACCCTGTATTGGAGGGCCTTGCAGTGCCAGAGGCATCATTATATTTTTAAAACGGGCGCTGTAAAAACGTTAATTACTGATAGCATGTGGC
>NZ_JBFRDW010000139.1:0-18778 GCF_052113985.1 Pseudoduganella sp. RAF53_2
GGCAAACAATGATGGCGTCAGCTGTGGAGCGCACTACGTGCGGCGGCTGGCGAAGATAACACTGATGTAACGACATGGCACGTCAAAGACCGCGACACGACGCGGCGGGTACGCTTTTGACTTACATTTCAGGGGAGTTCTATGAACAATCGACTGACTGGGTTGGCCACTGCCGCCCGCACCCTGGCCAGCCAGCCAGCGGCGCTTCTGTCTGCGTCGCGTATTTCGGCTCGTGGTCTGCTGACCACCGCTCATCACACCATGAGCATCTTTGGTATCACCGCGCTGATCATGATCGGCGTACTGTTTGTCCGCCCGGATCTGGCGGCGTCCCTGAGCAAAGCTCTGGCCGGCGAACCAGCTGCGGAACCGGCACCGGTTATCACCGTGCCGCCGCTGTCCGAACTGATGGAAGCGCCGAGCGTGAAGCCCGCCATGGCGGCCGTTCCTGCCGAAGCCCCGCCGTCGCCTGAAGAAAAGGCGCTGATGGGCAGCAAAAAGCAGCAGGAATGGGTCACCAGCTGGCTGTCCAAGCGTTACCGCGTGGCGGGCGATGCCACCAATATGCTGGTGTCCACCGCTTACCTGACGGCACGCGAGATCAAACTGGACCCGCTGCTGATCCTGGCCGTGATGGCCATAGAATCGGGCCTGAACCCGTTTGCCGAGTCGCCAATGGGCGCACAGGGCCTGATGCAGGTGATGTCCAAGGTCCACACTGAAAAGTTCCAGGACATGGGCGGCGTGCAGGCAGCGCTGAACCCGGTGGCCAATATCCGCGTCGGCGCGCTGATCCTGAAGGATTACGTTGCTAAAGGCGGTTCCGTGGAAGCCGGTCTGAAGTCCTACGTGGGCGCAGGCGCCTTCGACACGGACGATGGCTACGGTTCCCGCGTCATGGCTGAATACAACCGCCTGAAGCAGGTATCCGCCGGCAAGAAGGTCCCGACCATCACCCCGATGCTCGCGGCCGCGCCAGTGGCGAAACAGCAGCCGACTGCGGTTGCCAGCAACGACAAGGTCAAAGTCACTCCGGAACAGCTGGCCGGCCTGTAATCAGCAAGCTCCAGACATAAAAAAAAGCCACCGCATGCGGTGGCTTTTTTATTTGGGTCAGCTTATTTCTTTTTGTCGGCGGCGACTTCGTCGGCGCGCAGCTGGGCTGCCAGCTTGTCGAGAACGCCGTTTACATACTTGTGGCCGTCGATACCGCCGAAGGACTTGGTCAGCTCCACCGCTTCGTTGATCACGACGCGGTACGGAATCTCCAGCTGGTTCTTCAGCTCATACGCGCCCAGCAGCAGCACGGCGTGTTCGATCGGCGACAATTCGGCCACGCCGCGATCCACCAGCGGCGCAAAGGACTCGCGCAGCTCGACGGATTGCGCGATGGTGCCGCGCAGCAGGTCGGAGAAGTATTCGCCGTCGGCCTTGTCGAAACCATGCGCGGCACGGATGTTCTGCACGACCTTGGTCGACTCTTCGTTATTCAGCAGCCACTGGTACAGGCCCTGCAGCGCGAACTCGCGCGCGCGGTGACGCGGCGTGCGGTTCTTGCTCGGGTTGGCGTGCACGGATTTATCAGTCATTGAAAACTCTCTACAGTAATTATTCGTCGTCGCCTGCATCCTGGTGCAGTTCTTCCAGTGCGATCGACAGGTTAGCCATTTCGACGGCCACGCGTGCCGCATCGGCGCCTTTAACGGCCATGCGCACTTCGGCTTGTTCGTCGTTCTCGGTGGTCAGCACGGCGTTGGCGATCGGAATGGAATAGTCCAGCCCCACGCGGGTGATGGCCGCGCCGGATTCGTTCGACACCAGCTCGAAGTGGTAAGTCTCGCCGCGGATCACGGCGCCCAGTGCGATCAGCGCGTCGAACTGGTTGGACTCGGCCATCTTCTGCAGCACCAGCGCGATTTCCAGTGCGCCCGGCACCGTCACGTGCAGCACGTCTTCATCGGCAACGCCCAGGTGCTTCAGCTCGGCCAGGCAAGCCGACAGCAGGCCGTGGCAAACGTCTTCGTTGAAACGGGCCTGCACGATGCCGATACGCAGGCCTTCGCCGGACAGATTGGTTTCGTAGCTACCTACGGTCATGGTGGTCCTCTTTTTCAGATTGGTGGGTTAAGCCGCGCTCAGGCGGCAGGCTTGGCCATGTAGCCGGTTACTTCCAGGTTGAAGCCCATCATCGATGGCATCTTGCGCGGGCTCGCCATCAGCTGCATCTTGCAGACGCCAACGGCGCGCAGGATCTGGGCGCCGATACCGTAGCTGCGCAGGTCCATGCTGGCCGCGCGGCCGCTTGGACGCTGGTCCTTCTGCAGCGCTTCCAGCTGGCCGAACAGCTGCTCCGCCGTCTCGCCGCAATTCAGCAGCACCATCACGCCCTGCTCCGCCTGCTTGATCGCCTTCAGCGACGCAGCCACGTTCCAGGAGTGGGTGGTGGTTTCGGTTTCCAGCAGGTCCAGGATCGATACCGGCTGGTGCACGCGCACCAGCGATTCGCGGCCCGGCTTCACGTCGCCGTGCACCAGCGCCAGGTGGGCGGAGCCGCTTGGCGTATCGCGGAACGCGATCATCTTGAAGTCGCCATAAGCGGTGCGCAGGGTGCGCTCGGCCACGCGCTCCACCATGCACTCGTTCTGGCTGCGGTAGTGGATCAGGTCGGAGATGGTGCCGATCTTCAGGTTGTGTTCTTGCGCGAATTCCAGCAAGTCCGGCAGACGCGCCATGGTGCCGTCGTCCTTCACGATCTCGCAGATCACGGAGGCCGGCGTCAGGCCCGCCATCGCGGTCAGGTCGCAACCGGCTTCGGTATGGCCGGCACGCATCAGCACGCCGCCCTTCACTGCGCGCAGCGGGAAGATGTGGCCCGGCTGCACGATGTCGGACGGTTTGGCGTTCTTGGCTGCGGCAACCTGGATGGTCTTGGCGCGGTCAGCAGCGGAAATACCGGTGGTCACGCCTTCGGCCGCTTCAATCGACACGGTGAAATTGGTGCCGAACGAAGTGCCGTTACGGCTGGTCATCATGGACAGCTCAAGCTGGTCGCAGCGCTCTTCGGTCAGGGTCAGGCAGACCAGGCCACGGGCGTGCTTGATCATGAAATTGATGGCTTCCGGCGTCACGAAATCCGCGGCAAGCACCAGATCGCCTTCGTTCTCGCGATCCTCTTCATCGACCAGGATCACCATCCGGCCGGCGCGCAATTCGGCGACGATTTCTTCGGTGCTGGAAATAGACATGTTCTTTATCCCTAGGTTTCTTTGTTAACCCGCTATTTTAAAGGATTTGGGAGCGCTCAGCCGAACCTCTACCCTTTGATGCAATAAAGATTGTCAAAATAAATAGGTCACCAAGAAACAAATAGGTGTGCAAAGCAAGAGGTCTTATCATGGGACAGCCGTGCGCCTGCGGTCATGGCGGCGGAGTAGCATCAATCAACAGGGATCATTACCTTAGCGCACTATGGCAACCATCCTGATCGTCGATGACCGCCCCAGCAACCGGGATTATCTGCTGACTCTGCTCAGTTTCACCCCGCACAACCTGTTGCAGGCCACAGATGGCGCCCAGGCTCTGCAATCGGCCCTGGAGCACCGGCCCGACCTGGTCATTACCGACATCCTGATGCCGACCATGGACGGCTACGAATTCGTGCAGCGCCTGCGCGCCACGCCCGAATTGAAGGACACCCCGGTGATTTTCTTCAGCGCCACCTATTCGATGGCCGAGATGCGCGCCATGGCCACCAGCTGCGGCGTACGCACCGTGCTGCCCAAGCCCTCAGACCCGCAAGCCATCCTTGATGCGGTGGCGCTCGAACTCGGCGACTGGAAGTCCACCGCGGCGCCGCCACCTGCCGTGCTGGCGCCGGACCCCGGCCGCACCGGCGCACGCAGTGCACTGGAACGCATGGCGGCTCTGTTGCAACTCAGCCTGCGCCTGCAGGACGAACGCGACGTGACCGAAATGGCGCGCCTGTTCTGCGAGGCCGCGGCCGATATCATGGAGGCCGAAATCGCGGCGCTGTGCCTGCTCGATCCCGTCAGCGAAAACGCCTGCATCGTCCAGGCGCATGGCGTTCCTTCGGTGGTGCTGCAAACGGCGATGCTGAACGAATCCGCCTTCCCCAACACCCTGCTGGCGGCGCGCACCCCGCTGAGCCTGGGCGGCGAAAACAGCGCGCCGCCACCTGCCCTGCCCGGCCATCCGCACACGCGCAGCATGCTGGGCGTGGCGGTACATGACAACGTCCATCTCTTCGGCTGGCTGTACGTGGCCAATCGGCGCGACGCCGAACGCTTCTTCACCGAAGACGGCCAGATCATCCAGATGATGGCGGCGCAGCTTGCCGTGGCCTACGAAAACAGCACGCTGTACGCCACCGTGCAGCGCCATGCCGCGCAGCTGCAGCTGGAAGCGAACGCGCGCAAGCTGGCCGACGCCGCCCTGAAAAGCAGCGAAGCGCGCTACCGCGCCATGACGGAATCGGCGCCGGACGCCATCATCGGCCTCGACGTCGAACAGCGCGTGCTGCAGTTTAATGCTGCGGCGGAAGCCATGTTCGGCTACACGGAAGAAGAAATGCTCGGCAAGGAAGTCACCGTACTGATCTCCGAACGCTCCAAGGCCGAACATATGCACCGCGTGCAGCGCTATCGCCAGACCCAGGAACGTTTGTACAGCGGGCGCATTGTGGAGCTGTTCTGCCGCAAGCGCAGCGGCGAGGAGTTCTGCGCCGAGCTGGCGCTGTCCATGGTGGACCTGGAAGGCGCGCAGCTGTTCACCGCCATCCTGCGCGACACCACCGTGCGCCGCGCGCTGGAAGAGCGCCTGCGGCTGTCGGCCCAGGTGTTCGACAACACGCAAGAGTGCATCATGATCACGGATGCGCAGGCCAATATCATCGCCGTCAATCCGGCCTTCGAAAAAATCACGGGCTACAGCGAGCAGGAAGTGCAAGGCAAGAACCCGCGCCTGCTGCGTTCGGGCCGGCATGATGCTGATTTCTACCGCGATATCTGGGACTGCCTGCTGCGCCAGGGCCAATGGAACGGCGAAATCTGGAACCGTCGCAAGAATGGCCAGGTTTACCCCAAGCGCATGAGCATTACCGCCGTGCGCGGCGAGAATGGGCAGATCAACGCCTACGTATCGGTGTCGACCGACATCAGCGATTTGAAGGAAGCCCACCACCAGCTGGACTTCCTCAGCACGCACGATGCACTGACCCTGCTCCCCAACCGCAATCTGCTGAACGACCGCCTGCAACTGGCCATGAGCACGGCCGGCCACAATGGCGACATGGTGGCGCTGCTGCTGTTCAATGTGGACCGTCTGCAGCGCATCAACGACGCCTTTGGACGCCAGGCGGGCGATGCCCTGCTGAAGAAACTGGCCCAGCGCGTCAACCTGATCGTGGCGCCGGGCGATACGCTGGCCCATCTGGGCTCCGACGAATTCGCGCTGGTACTCACGCGCTGCCAGGACATCGACGATGTGATCGTGGCCGCGCGGCGCCTGCTGGAGCAACTGTCGCAGCCCACGCAGGTGGATGGGCACGACGTGATCGTCACCGCCAGCATCGGCATCAGCCTCTATCCGCGCGACGGCAATACGCCGGGCGCCTTGCTGGTAGGCGCGGATGTGGCGCTGTCCCACGTCAAGGACAGTGGCCGCAACAGCTTCCACTTCTTCACCACTGAGATGAACACCCATGCCGTGCGCTGGGTCGCGCTGGAAAATCAACTGCGGCGGGCGATCGAGCGCAACGAACTGGCGCTGCACTATCAGCCGCAAGTGTCGCTGGTCGATGGGCGCGTGAATGGTATGGAAGCCCTGCTGCGCTGGAATAGCGCGGAACTGGGGCCGGTATCGCCTGCCGACTTCATTCCACTGGCCGAGGACACTGGCCTGATTCTCAGCATCGGCAGCTGGGTGATCGAGCAGGCCTGTCTGCAGAACAGAGTCTGGCATGACGCCGGCTTGTCGCCGCATCCGGTTGCCGTGAACGTGTCAGCGCGCCAGTTTGCAGCGGGCGATCTGCCGCAAGTAGTGCGCCATGCGCTGGAACGCAGCGGCCTGGAAGCGCGCTACCTGGAGCTGGAGCTGACCGAAAGCGTGATGATGCAGGACAGCGAATACACCCAGCTGCAGCTGAATGAACTGGCCAAGATCGGCGTGACGATTGCACTCGACGATTTCGGCACCGGCTATTCCTCGCTGGGCTACCTGTCCCGCTTCGCGCTGGACAAGCTGAAGATCGACCAGGGCTTCATCCGCAACATCACCAGCGAACCGCGCAGCGCAGCCATCGCCCAGGCCACCATCGCGCTGGCGCACGGCCTGAAACTGACCGTGGTGGCGGAAGGCGTGGAAACCATGGGCCAACTGAACTTCCTGCGCAATATCGGCTGCGACAAGATCCAGGGCTTCCTGTTCAGTCCCGCCCTCCCCGCCGAGGGTCTGGCCGGCCTGCTGCGCGAACAGCGCACCTTGCAGCATGACGTCGTGCCGCTACTGCCCAACCGCACCCTGCTGCTGCTGGACGACGAGCAGAACGTGCTGTACTCGCTGGTGCGCCTGTTCCGGCGCGAAGGCTACCGCATCCTGATCGCCACCAATGCGCGGGAGGCGCTCGAACTGCTGGCTGCGAACGATGTGCAAGTCGTGATCGCCGACCAGCGCATGCCGGAAATCAGCGGCACGGAATTCCTGGCGCGGGCGCGGGAGCTGTATCCGCAGACGGTGCGGATGGTACTGTCCGGCTATGCAGACCTGGATGCGATCAAGGACGCCATCAATCGCGGCGCCGTCTGGAAATTCCTGAGCAAGCCCTGGGACGACGAAGACCTGAAAGCCGTCGTCCGCGCCGCCTTCGCCGAAGCCGACCACCAGCGCGAATCCCCCACCACCCGCCGCACCGGCTAACCCGCCGCCCCACACGGGTCAGATCTGCCCCCTAAATTTTTTCTTGACTTATTAATTGCGATCGCTATCATTAAGGTCAATGGATGACGCCCGTCATTTAAACAAACCTCTGGGAGCCTTAAATGAATATCAAGAATTCCGTCGTACTGATCACTGGTGCTAACCGCGGCCTGGGCCTGGCGCTTGCCAAACAAGCAATTGCAGCGGGTGCAAGCAAAGTCTATGGCGCCGCACGCGACCCTAAATCCGTCACCTTGGCCGGCGTGAACCCGGTTCAGCTGGATGTGACCGATCCGGCCAGCGTGGCAGCCCTGGCCCGCGATCTGGGCGACGTGACCGTGGTGATCAACAACGCCGGCATTTCGCGCGGCAGCCCGGTGACTGCTGAAGACAGCGTCGAGCAGCTGCGCGCCGAATTCGAGACCAATGCCGTCGGCCCCCTGCTGGTCAGCAAAGCCTTCGCACCAACCCTGAAGAAGAACGGCGGCGGCGCGATCATCAATATTCTGTCCGCCCTGAGCTGGGTGAGCCTGCCGACCACCGGCACCTACAGCACCTCGAAAGCGGCTGCCTGGGCCATCACCAACGGCCTGCGCGGCGAACTGGCGGCGCAGAACACGCAAGTGCTGGGCGCCCACATGGGTTATATGGATACCGACATGACCGCAGGMATCGAGGCTGCTAAAGCCAAGCCGGAAGATGTCGCCGACGCCATCTACGCCGCGCTGGCAGCGGGTGAGGATGAGGTGCTGGCCGATGAAACGGCCCGCCAGGTCCGCATGGGCTTGCGCGCTGAGCGCGGGGTATACTTGGGCGCTCCGCGCGCCTGATCGCGGTTACTTCTGGAGGTCTCGATGCCCTATCTGCAACTCGATGTGAATGGCCATTATCCGGTCGAAGCCAAAAAGCTGCTGGCCGCGAAAATGAGCGAGACCTACGCGAAGATGATGTCGGTCGATATCCGCCGCATCAGCGTCGCCATCCGTGAACTGGGCGATGGCGGCGTGTGGCGGATTACCGAGGAAGGCGGAGAGCCGGAACCGGTGTCCGTGATGATGCTGGACATCCGCAAAGGCCGCCCGCCAGAGTTGCGCATGGAAGTGGCGAAAGCCTTATGCGCACTCTGTATCGACATCCTCGGCCTGCGCGAGGATCGCCTCAACGTGGAGTTCACCCAGCACACCGGCGACGAAATGTATCACCCCACGCTGGGCGGTTACAGCCCCGATTGGACGCCAGGCGAAGCAGGCACATAACGCCGCTGGCGCATCCATTTCGTGACGATCCACTTTTCGCCGGCCAGTACGGGCAGCGCCGCGTGCAGCGACTGCGGGTCAAGCTGCCCGGCGCTGTTGCAGTATTCAAAATACAGTGCACAGCCCTGACGCGGCGTGACCGCCAACCCTGTTTCAGGGAACACGGTCTGGCCGCCCTCCTTCACATCATTGAGGTAGACAATCAGTGTGCTGACGCGCTGCCCGCTACGTGCCAGCGAAGCCACGTTGGCGGGATTGTTCGCCATCAGGAAGTCGTAATGCGGAACACTCTGTTCGCCGCCGCGATAACGCRGCACCTGCAAGCCTTCGCCGTTTTCCATCGGCAGATTCATCAAACTGGATAAGCGGGCATCGAGACGCTTGATCAGTGGCGATTCGGCCAGCCTGAAAAACATGCCTTCGCTGGAGCGCGCCGCGCTGACCGTATCCTTGCCGGTCAGCGGATCGACAATGGTTGACGGCCGCAAACGCGGCTGCGCCAGCGCCATCAGCTCCTCGCATTCAGCGGCACTGAAGACATCATCGAGCAGCGTCACCTGCGGCTGTTCCAGCTGCAGCGCCAGACGGATGCGCTGGCCGTCGATCGTCATATCATTGCCGCTTCTGATGCGCTGCGGCTCGTAGCGATAGCGCGCCGCAGCCACTTGCTCCGGTTCGATGCAATCGGCCGGCGGCGCAATGCCCATCGCGCGCGACCACCAGAACACAAGCACCAGATCGCCGGCGGTGGCCGCGTCGAAACCCTGCTCGCACATGATGCGTACCAGCGGCGCCGGCGGAATGCCGCGGTCAAGATTGTGCAGGAGCCAGTCGCGCAGCTCCGGCTTGAATTGGATGCGGTTGGCCATCAGAGATCCCTGGCCTCCCAGCCAGCCTCCGTCAGCACCAGCGATTCTTTCAGCTGCATGGTGCCGGCGCCGCGGATAATATTGTCCACCATCGGAAATACGCGGCGTACATCTTCATTCATGGCCCAGGCTGCGGGCTTGACCTGATAGGTGTACGTCACCACCGCTTCGCCGCCGCTGCTGCCGTCCGGGCGCTTCGGCATCTCCCAGCCCACTACGTGGTCCAGCGTCAGCTTGACGGCACAGAAGTCGTGCGGCGCAGTGGCATAGCGGCTTTCGACTTCATGTTTATGCGGGGCGCGGGCCAGATAGTATTTCTTGCCCTCCTCGGTCAATGCATAACGCCGCACCGGCACTTGTGTCACGTTGCCGTCGTCGTCCTTGCGCTCGCCCATGGCGCCGCTGCTGCTCACCAGCCCAATTTTTTCCAGCACCGGCATTTGCACGCCGTTGCGCGAGCCGGTGCCGCTTTCGGCCTCGGTGACGTCGATCGGCCAGCTGCTCTTGGCCAGGCACAGATCGCCGCGCTGGGCCAGATAGGTTTGCATGGCCTTGTCGATATTGACCTGGTTCAGTGCCTTGTCGTTGCTGCAGCCGGCCAAGGTGGCCAGCGCGGCAATGGTTGCGACGATGGTGATGTTTTTCATGGTGGTTCTCAAAAATTAATTGGTGCAAGGGCCGCTGGCCGGCTGGCTGGATGCCTGATAGCCGTCCGTCAGCGTCTTGAGGAAGCAGACCAGGTCGGCGATGTCGCCCTCGGTCAGCGGCGGCGTGCTGCCGGGTTTGCGGCCGTCGAGCGGCATCTGGGTGTCGATGTTGACGCGGTACGCGGCCGGCAGATCATCGAACTTCTGCACGGCGCCGCCTGCGTATTGCGTGGTGATCAGGCCATACATAGGGAAGTCCGYATCCGGCCCGGCTTTTGGCGTGCCACCCACGGTCGGATACCAGATCTCCGGATTGGTGTCGCGCGTGTTGTAGAAGCGGATCGCCTGCTCCAGCGAATGGATCACGCCATTGTGGAAGAAGGCGCCGCGCGTCGCGACGTTGCGCAAGGTCGGCGTCTTGAACATGCCGCAGAACTGGTTGTCCGCATTGGGCTTGACTGGCAGATGATCGCCGCGCAAGGGACCGCACACGCCCATGTCGATGAAGGCCGCGTTGGCATTGGCGGGAATGCCCGCGTTGCGCGGCACGCCAATCGCCTCGTAGGAAAAATCGGTGAACAGTGCCGAGCTGCCGTTCAGGCCCGCGCCCTGGTAGTGGCATGAGGCGCAGTTGCCCTTGTTGGGATCGGAGAACAGCTTCAGGCCGCGTGTTTCGGCAGGCGTCAGGCTGCCGCCAATCTTGTTGCCGGCATACAGATCAAATTTGCTGCTGAAGGGATGGAAGCTGACGTCTTCCAGCTGGAAGGCTTGCAGCGCGGCCGCGACGTTCTTGAAGGCTGCCGCCGGATCATCAAAGGCGTTGGCGCCGTAGGCCTGCAGGAATAAGGGCGCATACGAAGCGGCCTTCACCTTGGCGACCACGTCGGCGCCGCTGGCATTGGCCATTTCGTGTGGATCGAGCAATGGGATGACCGCTTGTTCGGCCAGCGTGCCGGCCCGGCCATCCCAGGTAAAGCCGCCGCYGGGACCGGGCGCAATTGCACCGCCAGATTGTTGGGCGGGCCATAGGCGTAGGCAGGATCGTGGCAGCTGGCGCAGGATTGCTTGCCGGAGCCGGACAGGCTGGTGTCGAAGAACAGCTTCTGCCCCACTTGCGCGGCCAGACTCAGCGACGAGCTGGCGGATGTAACCGGGGCGGTCGGCGCAGCCGGGCCGGTGCCGGTGCTGGAAGTGACATTCGCAGCAGGCTCGCTGCCGCCGCAGGAGTACAGCACGGCCAATACTGCGCAGGCACACAGGGCCAGGACGGCACGGCCAATCATGATTCTCTTGTTCAAAATAGCTCTCGCTGGTCTTGCGCTAAATACGGAACAAGGGCGCGATCGCCGATCGGCCCTTGTCGAGACTACGTGCGACTGATGCGCTTACTTGTGCAAGGCCCAGACATTGGTCTGGCTCGCATCCGGACCCACCTGTGCCGTGGTGCTCACGTCTGCCGACTGCTTCTGGGTGTACGATGCCGGCGCCACGAAAGCGTGGTTGGTCGGACGTACGGAGTCAAAGTGCGTATCGGCGCTGCCTGCGTATTCCGGCAGGTTCAGGATGTTGGCCGCGATGAACTTCTCGGTGTACTTGGAGCGGTTCATGTAGGAGCTGTCGACCGCCGGGTCGGCCAGCTGGAACATATCCTGCAGCGTACGGTTGAAGGAGAAGTGGCTGTAGGCGTCGCTATCCTTGATGCCGGTCGGTGCGTTCGGCTGGTTGCTCAGGATGCCGAATACACTCTGACCGTGGCCACGGTTACCCGAAGTGTAGCCGTGCACCGTGGTGTCGACTGCCCAGGTGCCGTCGGCGTTCTTCTTGAGCGGGTTGGCGACCGTGCTGTTGCCCGGATTCCAGCCGCAGCAGGAATTGAAGCCCGCGGTGGCATTGCCTTCGTCGAACATCAGGACGATGGCGACGTTCTTCTGGCGGTTCTTCCACAGCGGCGATGCCTGGATCTGCTTGACGATCTTGTCGACGTAGTTGTCGCCGCGGGTGATGATGGCGCCACCGGTGGCGTTCGGCACGTTGTTGGCAACCGAGCTGCAATCGCTGGCCTTGATTGCGGTCGCGCTGCCCGGCAGGGTGCCGGTAACGGTCACGCCGTGCATGTCATCGCACTGGTCCGGCACCAGGAAGTTGATCGCGCCGACGTGGCCGCTGGCCAGGTCGGTGCCCAGCTGGTCATAGTCGTAGTTGGCAGGGATCGCATAGTCGGTGCTGTTCTTCAGGTTGGCGTCCCACTGGCCGCCGCCCATGGTGCGGTTGCTGAACTTGAACTCAGGCGCGCTGCGCACGTTCTGGTAAGCCATGCCCGGATGGTGCTTGGTGCGGTACAGCTGGCCCGGCAGCGGCAGCACCAGGCCTGGCGTGCCGATGGCGGCAGCGTTGCCACCGACGGTGCCCGGTGCGTACACATTGTCGGTCGCGGTGACGGCGGCATCACCCACACTGTCGATGCGCGCGTCCTGGCCTGGGTTCATGGACTCGCTATAGGTGCGCCAGTTCAGGCCCATCGAGCTCAGCGCGGTAAACAGATTAGGCTTGCCGACGATATTGTGGTTCACGCCGGAAGCCTGGGTGCAGTTGGCGGCGAATGGCGACTTGGCCAGGCCAGGCTGGGTGTTGTCCGGCAGCGGCAAGTCCTGCGGAGCGTTGGCGCCGGTGGCGTCGCAGTTCCACTGGCTGTCGTCGGTGATGCCGAAGTCGTCGGCGCCGCCAATGGCAGTGTAGTTCGGCTCGCTCGGATTGCCGGTCGCGAAGTAGCTGGTCAGCTGGTTGCCGGCCTGCAGATAGCCGTTGATCTTCGGCGCGAACGGCGAATTCAGGATCGACGACGTGGCCTTGTTTTCCAGCATGATGATGAACACGTGGTCGTAGCGCGGAATGCCTTCGATGTTGAAGGCGGCCTGCTGCGACTGCAGGAAGGTGATCGGCGCGCGGGTGTCGGCAGCCGTGGTGGCCGTCGCAGCGGTCACGCCTGCCAGTCCCTTCAGGCCGGGATCGCCGCCCGCTACAGCCAGTGCGTCCGGATACAGATCGCCGCGGTCGAGCTTAGTGATCGCATAGGTAAAGCGGTTGGTCAGCGCGTTCGACTCGAACAGCATGGCGCTTTGCGCAGCTGCATCGCTGACGGTGCTCGCATCGCCCAGCACGTTCGCGGCGGGCACGCCCAGGCGCGCGGCCAGGTTGGCTTTTTCGGTCGGGTAGTCGCTGCTATTCGCTTCCATGGCGCGCGCCACGTCGCTCGACAGCGGGCTGATGACAACAGCGGCGCCCTGCTCCGTCACCTGTGCAGCGACAGCGCGCAACACCAGCCGGCTGGCGACCTTGTTGCCAGTGGCGGTGTTGGTGGCGCTGGTGCCGATGTCCGCCAGCAGTGGGCCGACGGCGGCGGCCGACAGCGAGAAAGCGCCTTTGGCGTCGGTGGTGACCGGGTTTTCGGAGGCGTCGCACTTGCCGTTGTTATTGGCATCGATACAGACCATGGCGCCCGCATAGTAGCCGGCCTTGATGGTCGGGTCAGTGGCGCTGCCAGGGACAAAGCCGGAGGCGGCAACCACACCGGCCATGGTGACGGAAGGCGGCGTGGTGGAAGTCTGTGGAGGTGYGCTGTCGTCGTTACTGCTGCCGCAAGCGGCGATCATCGCTGTGGCGGCCGCGATCGCGGTCAGGCTTAGGTTCTTTTTGGTTGCAACAGTCCGAAGGCTCGGCATGATAGTCCCTTATTGGATTGCATGAATGCTGAAGGATGAATTCCAACGGCCTCATGCCGGAGGAACGCTGGGCATTCTTGCAATCCAATATGACAATCAGGTGACCGTATCGGGACTGAAATATATTGTTATGAAACCGATTGTGTAGCTATGTATCAAGGTGTTACTTAGTGCCTGCCGACAGCATTCGTTCCACATAGCGGGCGATCAGGTCGATCTCCAGATTGACCTTGCCGCCAGCCTTCATGTGCTTCAGCGTGGTGACCTGCACGGTGTGCGGAATCAGGTTGATCGAGAACTCGCAGCCGCTCGCCGTGTCGTTCACGCGGTTGACGGTCAGCGACACGCCATTCACCACCACCGAGCCTTTGTAAGCAAGGTATTTGGCCAGCTCGCGCGGCGCTTCAATCACCAGTTCGTGCGATTCGCCGACCGGTTCAAACTTGCGCACCACGCCCAGACCGTCGACGTGGCCGGAAACCAGGTGGCCACCCAGGCGCTCGGCCAGGGTCAGCGCTTTTTCCAGGTTCACTTCCGTGGTGGTGTCCAGTCCCACGGTCTTGTTCAGGCTTTCGCGCGACACGTCGACGGTGAAGCCGGTATCGGTCTTCTCCACCACCGTCATGCAGGCACCGTTCAGGGCGATCGAATCACCCAGGCCCACGTCGGCCATTGGCAGGCCGCCTGCATCCACGTCCAGGCGCACGCCTGCATCAGCGCCGCCAGCCAGCGGGGTGACGCTTTTGATTTTGCCGACAGCGGCTACGATTCCAGTAAACATAGTGATCTTTATTGAGAGTTGAATCGGGCAAGGATACGCAAATCGTCGCCGATCTGCTTCACCTCATGGAATTTCAAACGCCTGGCGCCGCTCAGGTCTTCCAGCGCGGCCAGCGAGAACATGCCTTGCGCGTCGCCGATCAGCATGGGCGCGAGATAGACCAGCAGCTCATCGACGCAGCCTTCGCGGATCAGCGAGCCATTCAATTTGGTGCCGGCTTCCACGTGCAGTTCGTTGATCTGGCGGCGGCCCAGCTCGCGCATCAGTTCCGGCAGTTCGACCTTGCCGTGCGCGTTCGGCAGCACGATGATCTCGGCGCCTTTGTCGCGCAGGGCGGCTTCCTTTTCCGCGTCATGCGCAGCTGCGACGATCAGCGTACCGCCGCCTTCAAGAATGCGGGCGGATGGGCTGATTTCAAGTTTACTGTCGATGACGATGCGGCGCGGCTGGCGCGGCGTCTGCACTTCGCGCACATTCAGCTGCGGGTCGTCGGCCTTGACGGTGCCGATGCCGGTCAGGATGGCGCAGGTACGGGCGCGCCATGCGTGGCCGTCGGCACGCGCCGCAGGGCCGGTGATCCACTGGCTTTTGCCGTTATGCAGGGCTGTCATGCCATCCAGGCTGGCGGCAACCTTCATGCGCACCCAGGGCAAGCCTGTCTTCATGCGCTTGAAGAAGCCGATATTCATCTCGTGGGCCTCATCGGCCAGCAGGCCGGTCGCGGTCTGGATGCCGGCAGCGGCCAGCCTGGCCATGCCCTGCCCTGCCACCAGCGGATTGGGATCTTCCATCGCCGCTACCACGCGGCCCAGTCCAGCGCGCACCAGCGCCTCCGAGCATGGCGGCGTGCGGCCATGGTGGTTGCAAGGTTCCAGCGTCACATAGGCGGTCGCGCCGCGTACGTCATGGCCGCGGCGCTGGGCATCTTTCATTGCCTGGATTTCAGCGTGGTCCTGGCCTGCGGGCTGGGTTACGCCCTCGCCGATCACTTCGCCGTCGCGCACGATCACGCAGCCGATGCGCGGGTTCGGAGAGGTCGTATACAGGCCTTTCTCCGCCCATTGGAGCGCGAGTTGCATGCCTTCCAGGTCACTATTGATTCGCATATGTTCAGCAGGACGATTCGCGGTCCGGATCGCACATGCGCACCCGGCCCAGCATATTGATCTTGATAGTGCGCTTCTGCTCTCCCAGCGCCAGCGACAGGGTGCCAAAATTGGCGGCCTTGCTGTGCCCGGAACGGCAGCTGCGTCCAGCAGAATTATAAGCAATGTAGGACGGGGCCGTTTGATCGGTGAAATGGAAGCTCACCAGCGTCTCTTTGGGCAGGGCGCGGTGCGACATCAGCGGCGGTTCATCAGCGTCAAGCTGGCGGTTGGCGTTGCGGTCGATGACGATGGTCCAGCCCTGCTGCCAGTCGCCGTTTTTGGGCAGCAGGCTGACGATCTGGCCACTGGCGATGGCCTGGGCACGCGTTTCCTGAATGGCGGCCATCAGGTCGGCGGCGGCCGCGCGCAGACGGTAGCCGTCGATGCTGCGGCGCATATCCGGCATTGCTGAGCTGGCCATGATGGAGACGATGACCAGCACCATCATCACTTCCAGCAGCGAGACGCCGCGGGACCGCTGGCGGTGCGCTGGCCGGTGCTGGTCAGGGTCAGTTGTTCGCATTGCGGGTCCTTGAAGTGGTTGTCGACCAGCGCGGTGCYGGGCTTGGCGATGAGCTGGATACAGTTGGCGATGTCGTCGTTGTCGCAGGCTTTGCCTTCCAGCTCGTAGCCGCTGCCGGGCGGCGAGCGCCCCGACCACCAGCGGAATTGCTTCGCTTCGCCGGTGGCGCTGCCGGCGTTGAAGGCGATGTAGGTGTTGGCTTGCGTGAAGTAGCGTTCTTGCTGCTGCATCAGCTCTTCCATGACGCCTTGCGCTTCGGCGCGGCGCGCGGCAATCATCGCGTCAGTGAAAACCGGCATGGCGACGGCGGCCAGCAGCGCGAAGATGGCCACCGCCACCAGGGTTTCCAGCAGCGACAGGCCGCGCTCGGCGGCGTTCACGGCTTGTCCTCGCCATGCGCGGCGGCGTGCAGTTCGCGCCAGTTGGCGATTTCGCGCCAGCTTTGGCGGCCGGCGCCACCGTCGGCGATGCGGCGATAGGTTGTCTGCAGCACGACTTCGCTGTCTGGACGCGTTCCAAAGCCCATCACCGTCACGCGGTAATAGAATCCGCCGCCAGCCCGTGCCAGCCGCTCAGCAAAATAGCGCGGACGCTTGAACGGCTGCATCCCCTGCCCCGTTTCCATCCCCGCCCCCGACAGCGCGCCAAACGGCACCGAGTCACCGCCCGCCAAATCCACCACCTGCCACGCCGGCGCCGCACCAGACGGCGCAGGCTCGCCGCCAGTCGCGGCGGGCGGTGCGCTGTATGGCGCGGCGTCTCCGGGCCCGGCGCCAAGCGCGCCGACTGGGGTGGCGCGTGGCTGCGCGGCAGGTGGCGTCTCAGTCGCCGCGGGCACTACGCTGACGCGGGCGGTTTCGATGTCGCGTTCTGCATCCATGAGTCCATCCTCCGCAGCTTGAAACGCAATCAGCCGGTCGCRCTCGGCGCGCGCGGACTTTTCGCTGAGCAGCGCCATGGTGGACGCTGATGCGCCCAGCAGCAGCACTGCGACCAGCAATAGCAAGGTCACCAGCAACGCCACGCCGCGCTCGCGCCGCCGCATCATGTCAGCCTCCCTGGCGGTTGCGCACGGCATACGTCGCCGTGAACACGCGCCGTGCGCGCCGTTGCAGCGGGGTTGGCAGCGAGGCCTCGTCCACCACAGGCCCGCCCTCAAACAACGCGTAATGCATCGGGGGACCGCCGGGACGCGAGCCGAATTCTCCGTGCAGCAGCAAGGCCACGCGCACAGAAGCCACGCGCCGCCAATTTGACTTCGGCGTGCCGGCAGCCGCAGTCGCAGCGTCCATCGCGTTGATGGCGTCGGCGGTGAGGTAACGATTGGGAATGCCATCCTGCGGCTCGTCCGTGTCGAGGCCATAGAGCAGCTGGAAGCTGTCCACGCCGCGCACGATGGCGTCGGCAGCCCAGTTGCTGGCGCCTTTGTATTTGCAGCGCAGCTCTGCCTCGCCATCGGCTGCCTTGCCGACATAGAAAATGCTCCAGGCGTGCGGGCCGGCTTCTTCAAAGCCCGCACAGTTGACCATGGCGCCGTCCGCGCTGCCGGCGAAGTGAACCAGCAGCACGTCGCTGCCGTTTATCGCTGGCTGCGGCTCGTCGATTGCGGAGGTGTTTTCTTTGATGCTTGCCGCGTCGAGGCCTGCAAATGCGGCGGTATCGCTGTCGCCATATCCGGCTTGCCGCACGGCTTGGCCGATGATGGCCAGCGCAAAGCGGCCACTGTCGTCAACGCGCGAAGCCGCGCCGGTGTTCAGATAGTTCGCGTTGGCGGCGATTAGCATGGTCGAGGCGACCAGTGTCAGGAACAGGCTGAGCGCGGCAGCGATCATGGCCTCGGCGAGGCCGAAGCCACACTGGCGCTGGCGAAGCACCGTCGCACGCATCGCGCGAGGCGTTGCGCGGGTCATGGCGCGGCTCCTGGCATGGCGGCGACCGAGATCGCGACGCCCGGCGAGAACTCGCCTGCGCCATACTGATGCGGCGTGCCATCCGGATTCTTTGCGCGCCAGCCGATCTTGATAACGAGCGGCGCGCCCGCGCCACCGGAGCAATCCCAGCGCAGGCGCTTGCCCTGCCAGATCTGCGCATCGCGGCAAATGCGCGCGCGGCCATTGCCGAACTGGTGCGCAACGTCACGCCTCAGGCCATCAAGCTCCGCATCGGCCAGCTCAGCGCTGCTGCAAGCCTCATCGGCACACGCGCTGTGCGCAACAGGATGCGGCTCGGTGGCGGAATCGAAATCAAAGCCCGTGTACGCCGACACCTGCGCCGCATTGGCGCGGATGCGGTCCGCCATCGCCGCCGCCATCTGCACCGCGCGCGACAGCTGCGCCGACTCGTAACGCGTGCGCATGGCATGCAGCTGCATCGCCACGCCACCAATCATCCCCAGCGCCAGCACCAATACGGCCACCAGCACCTCGACCAGCGTAAATCCAGCGGCAGCTTTGCGCATGACGAAGCCCTCCCCTGCTGTTCAAGTTAGCCAGCAGTGGCGGGACCCGGTTGAGCCAGATCAAATCAAATGGAGTTTGCCGAAAATTTCCGGCCAGAATTTGTCAACGCGGCTTGCGTTCGACTTTTTCAATTGCGTCCTGGAATTCAGCCAGGTCTTCGAAATTCTTGTAGACGGATGCGAAGCGGATATAGGCCACTTTATCCAGGCGCTGCAGCTCCTGCATCACCAGCTCGCCGATGTAACCCGAATCGACTTCACGCTGGCCGGAGGTGAGCAGCTTTTCTTCGATCGACGCAATCRCCTTATCGACCGACTCCGCAGCCACGGGACGCTTGCGCAATGCGAGCATCAGGCTGTCACGCAGTTTGGAGTTGGCGAACTCGGTGCGGCTGCCGTTCTTTTTGACCACGTAAGGCATGGTCAGTTCGATGCGTTCCCAGG
>NZ_JBFRDW010000140.1:0-10677 GCF_052113985.1 Pseudoduganella sp. RAF53_2
AAGGTGGACAAGGCCTTCACCAATGAACTGGACCGGTCGAACGAGGGCAGGGTGTAAGGTGGACAAGGCCTTCACCAATGAACTGGACCGGTCGACCGAGGGCAGGGTGTTTTTCCAGGCGATCGTGTCGATGGCGCAGGCGCTCGGCATGGTGGTGGTGGCCGAGGGCGTGGAGAACGCCCGGCAGCTGGAACTCCTTGAGGAACTGGGCTGTCACGAAGCGCAGGGCTACCACGTTGGCCGCCCCGTGCCACCGGGTGAAATGGCGGTGCGCCTGGCGGCGGAAGCTACCGCCTTGGCCGAGCATGTCTGAAATGCATTCTTATTTCCAATACGTCATCACCCCGTCACATACGGCAGTTAGGATGATGCCGGTCAGCTAACTCATACTACGTCCCGTGGAATTCAACGCCTCCCGCCACCATTTGCCGCGCTTCCGCCAGTCGACCGCCGCTGATCTGTGCGTGGCGACGGTTGCCGTGCCTTCCGATACGAGCAACACGGCAGTGCAGCAGCTGTTCACCGAACGCCGCGACCTGATGAGCCTTCCGGTGCTGGAAGATGGCCGCCCGATTGGCCTGATCAGCCGCAATATCTTCATGTCGCAGATGTCCAAGCCCTATTACCACGAGCTGTACGGGAAGAAGAGCTGCATCGCCTTCATGGACAAGGACCCGCTGATCGTCGATGCGGACCTGAGTATCGAATCGCTGACCTTCCGCGCCGTTGAATCGGGCGAGAAGGCGCTGGCCGACGGTTTCATCATCACCCGCGATGGTGGCCTGGCCGGTGTCGGCTTCGGCCTGCAGCTGATGAACGTGGTCGCCAATATGCAGGCGGAAAAGAACCGCCAGATCATGCACTCCATCGAATACGCCAGCGTAATCCAGCGTTCCTTGCTGCGCAGCTCGCGCGAGGCGCTGGCTGAAGTGCTGGACGACGCCCACCTGGAATGGCAGCCGCGCGACGTGGTCGGCGGCGATTTCTTCCTGGTGCAGCGCCACAAGGATGGCTGGTTCGGCGCCATCGCCGATTGCACCGGCCATGGCGTGCCGGGCGCCTTCATGACCCTGATCGCATCCTCCGTGCTGACGCAGGCCTTGCAGCGTCTGGGGCCGCGCGATCCAGGCGCGCTGATGGCGGAAGTGAACCGCGGCGTCAAAGCGATGCTGGGGCAGACCGAAGAACTGCGCGGCATGGCGGAATCGGACGATGGTCTGGACGCCGCCCTGATGTGGTACGAACATTCCGAACGCCGCCTGCGTTTCGCCGGTGCGCGCCTGTCGCTGCAGGTACTGGCGCCGAAGCAGGAAGAGCCAACCGTCTGCGAAGGCGAACGCTCCGGCGTGGGCTATGTGGACACTGCCGGCGAGCAGTCATGGCCTAACCATACCCTGCATCTTGAACCAGACACCTTGCTGTTCGTGACCACGGACGGCCTGATCGACCAGATTGGCGGTCAAAAATCCATCGCGTACGGCAAGCGCCGCATGCGCGAGCAATTGCTGGCCCGCCGCGACGAGCCCTCGGCCACGGTGGCTGAAGGCTTGCTGAACGATCTGCGCGAGTGGCAAGGCGAACAGCCGCGCCGCGACGACCTGACATTTTTCTGTTTCCGCCCATGAGGAGCATTCCGTTGTTGTACGAAGAGTTTGAGGATTTCTGGCAGGTCGCTCAGAAGCGCCATGTCATTTTCTTTTATACGGGTTACTTCTCCCAGCACGTGGTGGCTGCCATTTCCGAAACCATCCGTGCGCGTCTCGACACGGCCGGCGCTGCCGGTCCTRCGCGCCGCCGCATTTTCTCGGCCTTCGTCGAAATGTCGCAGAACATCATGCATTATTCGTCCGAGTCGCTGACGCCGGACGCGGAGCGCGACCAGCAGATGCGCCGCGGCTCCTTCTGCATCGGCAGCCGTGATGACAACTTCTTCCTGCTCAGCGCCAATCCGGTCCATACCGACCGCGTTGAGTCGATTCGGACCCGCCTGGAACCGCTGCGTACCATGACGGTGGAAGAGATCAAGCTGGCGTACAAGAAGGCCCTGCGCGAAGCGGCGCCGGAGGACAGCAAAGGCGCGGGCCTGGGCTTCCTCACCATGGCGCGCGAAGCCAGCGAGCCGCTGGAATTTGAATTCGTCCCGGCGCCGAACAAGCCGGACACCACTATTTTCTGCATCAAAGCGATCATCTGAGCGCATACCTATGGAATCTCTGTTTATTGCCGCCTCGCCCACCTCGCCGGAAGTCGACTTCCGTTTCAATGAGCACACCCTGTCGCTGAAGGGCGAGTCCTACCCTGAAAATGCCGCCGCGTTTTACGGCCCGGTCATCGAGCGCCTGCGCGTGTACCTGGCAGAGTGCAGCGAGGCGGCCATTACCGTGAACGTGTCGCTGGCGTACTTCAACAGCTCCAGCACCAAGATGCTGTTCGCATTATTCGAGTCCCTCAACGACGCCGCGCAGGCCGGCAACACCGTGGTGTTGAACTGGTATCGCGATGAGGAAGACGATACGATTGAAGAATTTGGAGAAGAATTGCGCGACGACTTCCCCGCACTACAATTTAACGACCGACCCATATGAATTCATTGCAGAACGCCGCTGTAGCCGAAGCACCCGACCTGTTCGCCAGTGAGCAGGCCGCGCTGGAGGCTGCACGCGCCGTGTATGCAGGGGAAGGCGGAGATAGCCACCGGGCGCTGGGCCAGCTGTTGGTCCACTACGAGCGTCTGCTGCGCGAAACCCGCCGCCTCGTTCAGCGCAGCGACCGCGCCGAACGCCAGATGAACCAGATGAATTTCCGCCTGCAGGAACTGGCCAGCCAACTGGAATTCCGCGCCAGTCATGATCCGCTCACCGGAGCACTGAACCGCGCCGCCGTCATCGAACACGCCAGCCTCGGCATGATGGAAGAGGACATGGTGCTGATCGTGCTGGACATCGACCACTTCAAGCAAGTCAACGACAGCTTCGGCCACCCGGCAGGCGATGCAGTGATTCGCACCGTGGTGCAGTGTCTGCGCGAACTGCTGGGCGAAGATGCGGCTGTCGGACGTGTCGGCGGCGAAGAATTTTCCGTGGTATGGCCAGGTCTGACCCTGGCCGAAGGCCGCGAACTGGGTGAGCGCATCCGTGCTGCGATCGAAGCCCAATCCTGGCCCGAACCAATCGACCGCCCGGTCACGGCCAGCGTCGGCGTCAGCTGGAATGAACGCGGCAGCAGCTTCGAACAAGCCTACAGCCGCGCCGACCAGGCGCTCTACCGCGCCAAACGCGGCGGCCGCAATTGTGTTTGCGTCGCCGATTGATTAAGCGCTAGCCGTCCTGTTTGCCTTGAAAGGACTTTAGTCTCGGCATGTTCTGGATATGGAAGCTCTCAATTGCTCCCGCCGCCACCATGCGCTGCAGAGCTGCATACGAGGCATTGGCGCCGGCATAAGAACTGCCCTTGTAGAGGTGGTGCACGGTGAGCTTCCTGATCTTGACTTTTGGCGTCGGGCTCCAGGGACTGCTATCCAGCTTCATGCCGTTTTTCCACCAGCTGATGATGTTTTCAGTACATCCCACCGTCTTGGCCGACAAATTCCCTTCGGACGTGCAGGGACTTGATGAAACATAGTAATCACCGATGTTAATAATGTCCGGGATTGGCTGGCGTGTCGCTTGCAACAGCGCGACATGCTGGTGAACCATAATGGGGATGCGGTCTTCAGCGTGCGTGTGTTCCGCATCCTCAAGATGATTGATTTCAGCAAATTCCACTAAATGATCTAGCGCTTGCACGGAGTAAGTCAGACTGGCATGTGAAGTCACTGTGCCGCCAGGGCCTTGAGGCGAGGCCTGAGACCAGACTGTATTGAACGTGCCGCCCTGCTGATCGTTAGTCAGCCCACCTGTGTAGTAGCCAGGTATGCCTGTCGGCATTTGCTGCGCTCTCTGAATGATGGATTTAGCTTGCATCGCGCGAGGCGGTGTCGCCAGTCGGCCTGCAGTTGGTTTATATACGGCTGGCGTGGCGGGAATGGCGCGTTTGGCCTGAATAGCCTTCGGAACTGTCGGCGGTTTCTTATTCATCATGCCTCCGGAGCATCGTCGTCACTTGCAGCGTAGCCGATGACGATGTCCGGAATTCTCACTATTTGTCACTTAGCGCGTCGGCTTGACGGCGATTGGCGGATAGGCCGGCGCGCGGACTGGCCGAAGTTGCGTCAATGCGGCAATCAATAACGTCAGATTCAGCCAGGCGAACCAGTCGCCCCAGCGCGTGTAGAGCGTGTGGCTCTGGTGGAGTGGGAGATCGCCTACTAGTGTTGCGTCCCCATTTTCGTCCGTGGCTTCGACGATGACGCGGCCGCGGTCGTCGGACAGCGTCAGGCTGCCGCGGCGGGCCACGCGGGCGATGGCGAAGCCGTTCTCGACGCCGCGCATGATGGCCATGCGGCCATGCAGCCAGCCATCGGCGCCGAAGTCCCAGGCGGGGACCAGCAGCAGATTGGCGTTACGCGCGCCGTAGGCGTGGCCGATGTCATGGAAGTCCATGTCTTTGCAGATGGCCAGGCCGGTTTGCGCGCCAGGCAGCATGGCGTAGGCGGTTCCGGGAGTGTATTTGCTTTCGAATCCAGGGATCAGGTGCTGCTTGGCATAGGTCACCGCCTGTGGTGCGCCTGGCATGAACGCCTGCACCGCATTGCGTTCATCGTGCTGGTCTTGCAATGCAACCCCGGCGTCGATGATCATTTGGCGGCGGGCCGCCAGCTCGGCCAGCGCCGGGATTCCGCTTGCGTCAGTGGCAAAAGCCGTTTCAGGCAGCACGACGGTTTGGGCGCCTTGTGCGGCCAGCGCGTCGATTCCGGCAACGTAGCGCGCCAGCAGGGCCTGGCCTTCCGGCGATGAGACTGCGGGACGGATCGGACCTTGCAGTGTAATCAGGCCGATGCGCGCTGCGCTACTTGCGGGGGCGTGCAACCGCATGACGCCGAACGCAAAAGTCGCGATCACGACAAGGGCAGCGCCGCCGGCAATCGCCGCGCGCACACGTGCGCCCGCCGGAGCGGCCATAACGGTGGCCAAGGCGGACGGCGCCAGCAGCATCACGAAGACCACGCCCCAGATGCCGGTCACGCTGGCGAGCTGGATTACCGGCAGCGCGTCCATCTGGCTGTAAGCGAGGCTGCCGAAAGTGCCATGGGGCGAAGTCAGAGAGCCGAGATAATCCAGCGAGACATACAGCGCGGGGAAAGCCACGGCCGCCGCGGTGTAGCGGCCGGACTGCATCAGGCGGCGATGCAGCAGCACCGCCAGTGCGAAGGTGATCGCGGGGACGGCCACGACAGCCACGCCGACCGGCAGCGTCAGGCGAATGATGTCATGTATGTAGTGCCAGAGATTCAGGCCAGCGCAGGCACCCGCAAGCAGGGCGGCAAGTGCGGCCCAGTACCAGCGCAGGCGCGGCGCCGCCAGCAGCAAAGGCAGCGGGGCGAGCCAGGCCAGGTAGGCGACCGGTGCCAGTCCGGTGCCAAACCACCATGCGGCGCCGGACAGCACGGCTGCCACGGCGCCAGCCAACATCACTCCACGATTATCGCTTGATGCCATTGAACAGGACTCCAAAGGATTGAAGGTAAAAGGCGCGGAACTGCGCTTCGTTGTAGCTGAAGCGCCCCGCGCGGTAAAGGGAAATCAGGCCGTGCGCCTGACCCCACATGATCATGGCCAGGTCCCAGGGATCGCCTTCGCGCAGCAGTCCTTGCCGCATGCCTTCGACCAGCATGTCGGCAATGACGTTGAGCGTTGGCGAGCGGCGTGCGCGAAAGTCTTCGGGAAAGCGGCGCGCGTCGTCGCGTGAAACGGAAAAGCTGTAATCGAACAGGTGAGGGTGCTGTAGCGCGTAATCGAGGTAGTTTTCCATCGAGTGCAGCAGCGCGTGCATCAGGTCGGGATGCTGGGCGCGCTGTAGCCAGTTCTGCGCGACTTCGGTGAAGGCATCGTCGGAAATGCGCTTGAGCAGCGCTTCCCGGTTGGCGAAGTGGCGGTAAATGGCCATCGGCGTGATACCGACAGCTTCGGCCACGCGGCGCATGGAGACGGCTGCGGCGCCTTCCTTTTCGAGGAGCTTGCGCGCGGCGCGAAGAATTTTGTCCTGTGTTGTCAATTCAGTCATGTATACAGCGTATACTTGACCGGCGAAGATGTCAACACGCGGCTTGCGCGGAAGTTTTCAGCTATTCAGCATGCGGGTCAGCTTGAAGAGGGCGTCGCGCAGGGCCTTGGCTTCTTCGCCACCGACTTTGCTTTCAAACTCGGCCTGCGCTTGCTGCCACAGTTGATAAGCCTCGACGTATTTCGCCTGCCCGGTGGAACTCAGCGCGAGCACTTGTTTACGCGGACTGTCCGGTGACGGTGCGTGCAGCACATAACCATCGCGCGTGAGCGGCTGCAGCGCGCGCAGCAGGCTGGTACGGTCGAGCACCAGTTTGTCGGCCAGCGCCTGAATGGTGATGTGCGGGTTACGGCTGATGTGACTCAGGATGGAGTATTGCGGACCCGTCAGCCCGCAGCGGCCGACATACTGGTCGTATAAATTTGAAACGCTGCGCGTCGCCTGGCGCAGTGCGAAGGCGTTGCAGCTTGGGTCAC
This sequence comes from Pseudoduganella sp. RAF53_2, assembly GCF_052113985.1. Classification (NCBI taxonomy): domain Bacteria; kingdom Pseudomonadati; phylum Pseudomonadota; class Betaproteobacteria; order Burkholderiales; family Oxalobacteraceae; genus Pseudoduganella; species Pseudoduganella sp. RAF53_2. The sequence goes on from NZ_JBFRDW010000140.1 coordinate 6,639, forward strand.
TAGTGAAATCGTCCATGATTGAAGTTTAACCGATTAGAACCCACGGCAAGGACAGGTGCCTGCCACGCCGTGGCAGGCACCAGGTTCAGGCTCAGGTTTTATCCCAGCCGCCGCCGAGCGCGCGGATGAGCGCCACGGTGGTCACAGCCCGGTTGCCGCGCAACTGCACAGCGGTGCGTTCCACTGTCGTCAGATTGCGCTGCGCATCGAGCAGTTCCAGATAGCTGGAACGGCCTGCGTCGTACAGCTTCTGCGCCAGGTCGGCCGAGCGGCGCGCCGACACCAGCGCGTCCTCAATCTCGGAAGTCTGGCCGCTCAGGATGCGCAAGCCGGCCAGGTTGTCCTCGACTTCAGCGAAGGCGGTCAGCACGGTCTGGCGGTAAGAGCCCACGGATTCCTCAAGCGAAGCTTCCGCGCGGTTCACGCCGTTGCGATAGCGGCCGCCGTCGATGACCGGCGCGGACAGCACAGCACCCAGCAGCCAGGACTGGCCGGTAGTCTTGAAGATGTCCGAGAAGGTGCCGGCCACGCCGCCTGCCGAGGCGCCAATGTTTAGCGAAGGGAACAGTGCCGCGCGCGCCACGCCGATGCGGGCATTGGCAGCTTCCATCGCACGCTGGGCGGAGGCGATGTCGGGACGGCGTTCCAGCAACGAAGAAGGCATGCCTGCCGGGATATTCGGCATCAGCGTGCCATCCAGCAGCGGGCTGGCGCCTGCCGTGAAGTTCGCGGCCGGTTTGCCCAGCAGGACAGCCAGTGCGTGTTCCAGGCTTGTGCGCTGACGCTGCAGTCCGATCGCGTCGGCACGGGTGGTGGACAGTTCCGTCCTGGCGCGCGACAGATCGAATTCGCCGATGTCACCCAGGTCAAAACGGCGCTGATTGACGCGCACGTTTTCTTCACGCAGACGCACGGTTTCAGCCAGCGTATCCAGCTCGGCATCGGTGGAGCGCAGACGGAAATAGGTCTGCGCCACGTCCGCCTGAAGCGAGAGCAGCACTGAGCGGTAGGTCGCTTGCGAAGCATCGGCGTCGCCACGCGCTGCCGCCACGTTGGAGGCAACACGCCCGAACAGATCGACTTCGTAGCTCGCCGTCAGTTTGGCGCTGTAGGTGTTGCTGACGGGCGGATTGGCGCCGGCCGGCAGACGGGCTTCCAGCGCAGACGGGCCGCCACGCTGGGCGCCAACGCCTGCATTCACTTGCGGAATGCGGTCCGCTTCAGCGATGCCTGCAATGGCGCGCGCTTGTTTCACACGCGCCGCGGCGACGGCGAGATTGGCATTGTTGCCGGTAGCTTCCTTGATCAGCGCCGTGAGTGCAGAGTCATTGAAGACCAGCCACCACTCGCCGCGCGCCTGCTGTTCGGCAGGCTGGGCACGGGTCCAGCGTGTGCCGTCCGCGGCGACATGGATGGCCTGGTTGTCGAGCTCCTTGAATGCGTTCGGCACGGAGACGTTGGGCTGCTTGAATTCCGGCGCGGCGCAACCGGCCAGCAGAAATACCGCAGCCGCGATAGGTGTAATCAGCGATTTCATTAGTGAGAGCCCTCCAGCTGTGGCGCGGTCGCCGGCGCAGGCGTTTTCTCGAAACGCTTGGCCAGATTACGAATCAGCACATAGAACACCGGCGTCAGGAACAGGCCAAACAAGGTCACGCCCAGCATCCCCGAAAATACCGCGATACCCATGGCGCGGCGCATTTCCCAGCCGGCGCCATGCGAATACACCAGCGGCACCACGCCCATGATGAAGGCGATCGACGTCATCAGGATCGGACGCAGACGCATACGGCATGCTTCCAGCGCTGCCTGCAGAATGGTGCGGCCATGATGTTCCAGCTCGCGCGCAAACTCCACAATCAGAATCGCATTCTTCGACGCCAGACCAACCAGCACGAACAGCGCGATCTGGGTGAAAATATTGTTGTCGCCGCCCGTGATCTTCACACCAATCATGGCGCACAGGATGGACATCGGCACGATCAGGATCACGGCCAGCGGCAGAGTCCAGCTTTCGTATTGGGCCGCCAGCACCAGGAACACCAGCAGCACGCAGATCGGGAACACGAAGATCAGGGTATTGCCTGCGATGATGTCCAGATAGGTCAGCTCGGTCCACTCATAGCTGATGCCTTTCGGCAGGGTCTCGGCGGCGATCCGTTCCATGGCGGCGCGTGCCTGCGTGGTCGAGTAGCCCGGCGCCGGATTGACGTTTAGGTCCGCGGCAACATAGGTGTTATAACGCTGCACGCGATCCGGACCATAGCTGTCTTCAATCTTCATCAGCGAAGACAGCGGAATCATCTCGCCCTTGTCGCTACGGACTTTCAATTGCTTGATGTCTTCCACGCGGGAGCGGAATTGTGCGTCTGCCTGTACGCGCACCTGATAGGTACGGCCGAACTGGTTGAAGTCATTGACGTACAGCGAACCGAGGTTGATCTGCAAAGTCTGGTTGATGACCTGCAGCGGCACGCCCAACTGCTTGGCCTTGGTGCGGTCGATATCCGCATACAGCTGCGGCACGTTGACCTGGTAGCCGGAGAAGGCGCCGACCAGTTCAGGCGTCTTGCGCGTGCGCTCGATCAGCTGCTGGGTGGCTTTATACAGCTCGTCGTAACCCAGGTTGCCGCGGTCTTCGACCATCATTTTCAGGCCGCCGATGGTGCCCAGGCCATAGACTGGCGGTGGCGAGAACACCTTCACGAAGGCGTCCTGGATGGAGCCGGCGCGCTTGTTGATTTCAGCGGCAATGCCAGGACCACCGGTTTCCTTGGTGGTGCGGGTCTGCGGTGGCTGTTCGCCGACGAACACGATACCCTGGTTTGGGGCATTGGTCAGATCGTTCACGGACAGGCCGGGGAAGCCGACGGCATTGCGGGCGCCCGGTACGCCAAGGGCGACGTCGCCGGTGCGGCGGATGACGTCCTGGGTGCGTTCCAGCGAGGCGGCGTCGGGCAGTTTGACGAAGCCAACCAGATAGCCCTTGTCCTGCGCGGGCACGAAGCCTCCCGRCACCAGCTTGAACATCAGCGCGGCAGCAGCCACCAGCACCAGGTACAGGCCGATCGATGCAGCTTTGCGGCCCAGCACACCTTTCACGCCACCTTCATATTTGGTCGAAGCACGGCCGAAGAAGCGGTTGAAGCGCGAGAAGAAGCCACCGAGCACCTTTTCCATCATGATGGTCATCTTGTCTTTGGCCGCGTGGTGCGGCTTCAGCAAAGTGGCCGTCAGGGCGGGCGCCAGCGTCAGCGAGCAGAATGCCGAAATCACGGTGGAAATGGCAATCGTCAGCGCGAACTGCTTGTAGAACTGGCCGGTCAGGCCGGAGACGAAAGAGATCGGCACGAACACGGCGCACAGCACCAGCGCGATGGCGATAATCGGACCGCTCACTTCCTTCATCGCCTGCACGGTGGCATCGCGCGGCGACAGTCCGCCCGCGATATTCCGCTCAACGTTTTCCACGACCACGATCGCGTCGTCGACCACGATACCAATGGCCAGCACCAAGCCGAACAGGGTCAGCGTGTTGATGGAGAAGCCAAAGCCCAGCATCACGGCGAAAGTTCCGACCACCGACACCGGAACGGCCAGCAGCGGAATGATGGAAGCGCGCCAGGTTTGCAGGAACACGATCACCACGATCACCACCAGAATCACAGCTTCCAGCAGGGTATGGATCACGGCTTCAATGGATTCGCGCACGAACTGCGTCGGGTCATAGGCGATGCGGTATTCCAGGCCTTTCGGGAAGTCTTTCTTCAGTTCTTCCATCTTGGCGCGAACGTCGGTGGAAATCTGCAAATCGTTTGYACCGGGAGCGGCGTAGATGATCAGCGCCGTGGCAGGCTTGTTGTCCAGCAGGGAATTCACGACGTAGCTGCCCGCACCCAGTTCGATACGCGCCAGATCCTTCAGCAGGGTGACGCCGCCGTCTTCATTGGTCTTGACGATGATGTTGCCGAAGTCTTCCACCGTTTTCAGGCGGCCTTTGGTGTTCAGGGTGAACTGGAAATCGGCGTCTTTGCTGGGC
>NZ_JBFRDW010000141.1:0-10659 GCF_052113985.1 Pseudoduganella sp. RAF53_2
CCGTGATGGCGGTAACGCTGCTGTATCCCATGGCACGCCTGGCGGAACGCCACTTCGGACTGGAGTCGCGCCTGATGACGGGTGTCGGTGTGATGGCAATCAGCATCGGCACGCTGTCGCTCGCGCGCGGCACCTTGGGCGTGTTCGCGGGAGTGGCTGTGTTCTATCTTGGCGGCCTGTTTGCCGATCCCGCCCGCGAGGCCCTGGTGGCCCGCTATGCACAAGCCAGGGCACGCGCCAGCTATATCGGTTTGAGCCGCTTCGGTTTGGCGCTGGGCGGTTTGTTCGGCTACACCACTACCGGCTATCTGATGGACCGCGCGCGCGCCATCGGCATGCCTGCGTTGCCCTGGCTGGTGCTGTCGTCCATTGGCATGGCGACCGTGCTCGCGCTGGTCTGGCAATTCACGCCGCGCGCGAAACTCAGACTGGAGAAAATGGTGTCGTAATCGGTGCCATCGCCGGGTGGCGCTGGCTCTGACCAGACCACGCTCAGCAGCCATGCACCACAGGGGGGCACCGCAAATGCGACGCGTCCATTCTGGTCGGTCCGCTGCTCAGCGACCGGCTCCGCATCGTGCGCGAGGTAAGTCAGCTTCACCAGCCCGCCTTCCAGCGGCATACCTCGATACAGCACGCGCACTGGCACCACCGCCGTCGCTCCGGCCGGATCGCGTTCCGGTACGATTTCCAGCGGCAGCCCATAAACGCGCGTCGCCGCCCCACCGTCCGTTCCGCCGGTCTCCGCAACGACCGCGCCGCCGCTCAGTGCCGCCTCCGTTGGGCCGGACGTGGCGGCGTCCGTGCTTGCTGCGCCGCGCCTTGCATCGCCCACGCTGATCAGCGCCTTGGCCACGCGGCTGTAGCGCTCCGCGCCGTCCTCGCCATTCAGCTTGTTGCGCTCGCGATGCGTGATCACGTCCTGCAAACCTTCGGTGTACAGGTATGCATTGAAGCGAGCCACAGGAACGAAGCTCTGTGCCTTGTCGTCCGTTTGCAGCAGCAGCACGTGCGTGCCTGCCGCAGCCAGGCGCAGGCCGGCCTGCACCGGCTGCGTGTCGCCATCCGGCGCGACCGCGGTGAAGCGAATGATCCGCCGCGCAGGGATAGGGGAACGTTGACGGTCCTCGCCATGCCCTACTTCAAGTGACAGCGAAACAGCCTCGCCTGCGCGCAAGTGATAGCTTGCCGGCTGAATCCAGAAATCATGCGCTGGCGCCGCGGCGGGCAGCAGCGCCATGCACAGCGCAGCCGCGTACTTACTTGCCACGATAACCTTCCGGTGTCGCGGGCGGCGCGACAAAGGGGAACACCGTGTTGGAATGCTGCACTTCATCGCGATGAACGCCATCGTCGATGCCCGTATTCCGGCCTGCAGCGAGCAGCGAGCGATAGACGTTCACCGCGTCGTAATCCAGCGCCCGGCCGCCGCAATCGTCACGGTAGCGGACATCGCCAGCAGCAGCCATTTCCACACCAAACAGTTGCGTGCAACTGCCGGAAGTGCTGTTCACCCAAAGACGGTCATCCGCCAGCAGCTCCGCCATGCGCCGGTAGCGATGCTCGGGAGGCGCCTTGGCGTCGATCATCAGCTGATTGCCGCACTTGCCGTCATAGCCATCGTACAGCGCCAGCGATTTCTCAATTTCCGGCACAAACTGGGCCGAAGTAGAGGGCGTAGCCTCGTTGTAAGCGATCTTCATCTGGTCGCTGACCTCGTCCGCCTCCAGTGGCGCCAGCAGTGCATTACCGGTCAGCGGACGCCCCATGCGGTCGATACGTGTGCCTTTGATCGAGGTTTCCGCCCACACCGCCAACAACGGTCCGCCCTTCGCCACACTGGCCACATCAACCGAGAGCACAATTGTCGCAGGCGTCCAGTCCTTCAGGAAGTTGGTGCCCGGCCCGCCATCGGTGCTGCGCCAGCGCTTCAGAAATTCGGTTGTCTGTTTGGCGCTGAACAGCGGACAGCCAGCGTCGTCACGCTGCACACCGCCTTTGATCGCTGCAGCCGCGTAATTGAATGCATCGCGCGAGCCTTTCACATTATTGAAGAAGGGGTCGTCGCGCAGGCCTGCGAACAACTGCATCTTGTGGATGCCTTTGCATTGCATGGTTCCATTGAGGCGGCAGGCGATATCCACCGTCGCCGTCGTCGCGCCAACGTGCTTGGCGCTGTCGATGTGGAAGACGTAATCGGCATCCTTCGAAAAACTATGGCCGACGATCGCCATCACCAGATTGAGCTGCCGCGCATCCGGCGACATCCACGCATAGATATCGCCAATGTCCATGCGCGGATCGGCGATAACCTTGGGCGAATCAAGATGATCCGATGCCTGCGCCAACGCCGTCAGCGCCAGCAGCGCTCCTGCAAAGACCCGCTTCAAGGCCGGCTCCCATGCAGCCGCTGCTGCGCATTGCGTAGTTCGCTCTGCGCCCGGTCTTCGGACAAGCCGATCGATTGGGTCAGATAGTCGTGCGCTTCCTCGCTCGTCCAGTTGAAGGAGCGGAGGCCAGTATCCAGTACAACGCGGGCCGCGCTTAGCAGCTCGCCTTGCAGGCGTCGAACTTCCAGCTGTGCCGCGGTGTGCTGCTTTGCCGGGTCAGGCGCGCCGTTGACCTGCGCGCGTGCGATAGATGCCGCCGTTCCGTACAGCGCCCAGGTCAGCATCGCGAGAATGAGTATGCGTAGTGTTTTCATGACTTCGATTCTAGAAAGCGTTGCGCATACAATCCATTACCTCGGAGGTTATATAAGGTTATGCCGAAACCTTCGTTCACTTTCCCCTCAGTGGCAACGTAGACTGGGGACTCCAGAATCTTCAGGAGTCCAACAATGAGCTATCCCGCGCTGCACGAATACCTGGATCGCCTGGCATCGGGCGCTTCTCCATCCAGCAGCCTGAGTGTCGATGATGACGGCGAAGTCCATGGGCGCATCTTCAATTGCCGCCTGGGCAGCGTGTTTCATCCCGTGCGCGAGCTGGCGACTGGCGAAGTGGTCGGCTATGCAGGACGTGTGCGTGGCGTCGCGGCGGAAGATGTGGATCTGCCGCTGTGGAAGTTCCTCGATGGCGCGGCAAGCGACAATGAGTCCGTGGAACTGGACCGGTTGTGCCGCATGCTCCACGCGATCAACTTCTTCCGTCGTCCGGATGCGGGGCAGCACACGCTTTACCTGAATGTGCACGATCGCTTGCTGAGTGCCGTGAGCAGCAACCATGGCATGGCGTTCCGCCGTATTCTTGACGCCTTGGGCTTGCCGGTCGAACAGGTCGTGCTGCAACTGCCGGCCGTGAATGCGCGGCAGAACTGGATGCTCAACTACGTTGCGGACAATTACCGCCGCAACGGCTTCCGCATTGCCGTGAAGGTTGGTACGCCATCGCAGCTGCCGTCCATCCTGGGCCACGCCAGCACCGACGCAGTCAGGATCAACACCTTGCGCGGCGTCTCGCCGGCCGACCTGACGCAATCCCTCGCCAAAGCGGCAGCGCTGAACGTCAACATCCTGGTCAAACAAGCCGATGCTACCGGCGCCCTCCTCCACGCCGCCGGCCGCACTGGCGCCTGCGTGCTGGTCCAGGAGCACACCGGCCGCCCCGGCCTGCCCCGGCCTTCACGTAACATCGCGCAGTCCCAACGCGCAGCCTGATACTGCCTCTGCGGACCTACCACGCCCCGCCAGACGATTCGCTGAAGCTCTGTGCGAGGAATTCGGTGAAGGCGCGGACGCGGGGAGAGCGGGCCTGGCGTTCGGCGGAGACGGCGTAGATGTCGGCGTCGGGTGTGGCGTAGTCTTCCAGCAGAATGCGCAGGCGGCCGGTTTTGACGTATTTGGCAATGTCCCACTCGGCGCGCAGCATCAGGCCGTGGCCATCGAGCACCCAGTTCATGCAGACTTCACCGTCATTGCTGCTCAGCGTTCCGCGTACCTTGACCGTTTCGGACAGCTTCCCGCGCGTGAAGCGCCACGAACCATAGGCCGCGTCGTTCTGGCGCAAGACGATGCAGTTGTGCTGCACCAGGTCGTGCGGCACATTCGGCACGCCATGCTTTTTCAGATAGGACGGCGCCGCGCACACCAGACGCCGATTGCTGGCGATCTTGCGCGCTACCACGCGTGCGTCGGGCAGTTCGCCGAAGCGGATACCGACGTCGAAGTTTTCGTCCACCAGGCTGAGTGGATGGTCGCTCAGCTGCAGCTGCACTTCCACGTCCGGATACTTGCGCACGAAGCGCGACACCAGCGGCGTCACATAAGTGCGCCCAAAGCCCAACGGCGCATTCACCCGTAGCAGCCCCTTTGGCGCAGCGCGATTCTGCGAAATCTGCCGCTCCATATCCTCCAGCTCACTCAGCAGCCGGATCGCATTCGCGTGCAACAGCTCCCCCTCGTCGGTCAGTGTCATACGGCGCGTGGTACGCAACACCAGCGGTACGCCCAGTTCGGCCTCCAGCTTGGTCAGCCGTTTACTGATCGAAGCAGGCGTCACGCCCAGCTCCCTCGCAGCAGCGGAAAGGCTGCCCTGCTTGACGATTTCCCGGAAAAAGCTCAGCTCAGGCGAGTGGATCATCTTTAACTCCAGGTAAAAAGCAGATTGAATTTCACGTGATTTCAGCAAATTGTACGCGGAATACACTGCGCATCATTGAACACCACCCAAGGAGACTCAAGATGCGTACCCACAAAATCGCCGCCATTCCCGCCGACGGCATCGGCACCGAAGTGATCGCCGCCGGGCTGGAAGTGCTGAACGCCCTGGCACAGCACGACGGCGGCTTCCGCCTGAACGTCGAACACTTCCCATGGAGCTCGGATTACTACCTGGAGCACGGCCACTACATCCCTGAAGGCGGCCTGGAAAAGCTGAAAACCTTCGACGCCATCTTCTTCGGCGCGGTCGGCAGCCAGGAAGTGCCGGACCACGTATCGCTGTGGGGCCTGCGCCTGCCCATCGCGCAAGGCTTCGACCAATACGCCAACGTGCGCCCAGCCCGTGTGCTGCCCGGTGTGAAAAGCCCGCTGAAAAACGGCGAGGACATCGACTGGGTCATCGTGCGTGAAAACTCCGAGGGCGAATACGCGGGCAACGGCGGCCGCACCCACAAAGGTCTGCCGATCGAAACCGCCACCGAAACGGCAGTGTTCACCCGCGCCGGTGTCGAGCGCATCCACCGCTTCGCCTTCGAACTGGCGCGCAAGCGTCCGGCCAAGCATCTGACCCTGGTCACCAAGTCCAACGCCCAGCGCTTCGGCATGGTGATGTGGGACGAGATCTTCTACGAAGTGGCCAAGGATTACCCGGACGTGAAGACCAACCGCGAACTGGTTGACGCCGTCACCACCACCATGGTGCTGAAGCCCAAAGCACTGGACGTGATCGTCGCCACCAATCTGCATGCCGACATTCTGTCCGATCTGGCAGCAGCGCTGTCGGGCAGTCTGGGCATCGGTCCCACCGCAAATCTGAATCCTGAACGCGACTTCCCATCGATGTTCGAGCCGATCCACGGTTCCGCTTTCGACATCACCGGCAAAGGCATCGCCAATCCGATCGCCACGTTCTGGACCGCCGCCATGATGCTGGAACACCTGGGCGAATTCTCCGCAGCCCAGCGCCTGATGGAAGCCATCGAATACGTCACGGCCAGTGGCGTGCATACGCCAGACCTGGGCGGCAAGGCCACCACGGCTGATGTCACGGCAGCCGTGTGCGATTACCTGGCCCGCGCCATTCCCGTCGCAGCCTGATTAAAACCTGCCCTGAAGCCGGCGCCAAGACCGGCCATCGCACTACATCATTCAAGGAGACACATCATGCGCAAGCTGAAGAAACTACTCGGCATGCTTTATGTCCAGGTGCTACTCGCCGTCGCGGCGGGCATTGCGCTTGGTGCGTTGTATCCAACATTCGCCGTTGACCTGAAACCGTTTGGAGACGGTTTCGTCAAACTGATCAAGATGGTGTTTGCCCCGGTGATCTTCGCGACCATCGTTGTCGGCATCGCCAAGCTGGAAAACATGAAAGAACTGGGACGCGTCGGTCTGCGCGCCCTGATCTACTTCGAAGTGCTGTCCACCTTCGCGCTGGGCATTGGCCTGCTGGTGGTGAATCTGGTTGGCCCCGGCGTTGGCATGAACGTCGATCCGCACACGCTGGATACCAAGGCCATTGGCACTTACACCTCCCAGGTCAAGCACGACACGTTCGCCGGCTTCATCCTGCAGCTGATCCCGTCCAGCATTGTAGAGGCGCTGGCCAAGAACGATATCCTGCAAATCCTGGTATTCGCCRTCATGCTTGGCGTCGCGCTGGCACGCATGGGCAAGAAGGCGGAGATCGTGATCAATGTATTCGAGTCCTTCTCGACCGCGATGTTCTCCATCGTGCGCATGGTGATGCGCGTTGCGCCATTGGCCGCCTTTGGCGCCATGGCTTTCACCGTCGGCAAATACGGCTTCGGCTCCATCGTTTCGCTGGCCAAGCTGATGTCGACCATGTACCTGACCTGCTTCCTGTTCGTGTTCATTGTGCTGGGCAGCATCGCGCGCTATTCCGGCTTCAGCCTGTGGAAGTTCCTGAAGTACCTGCGCGAAGAGATTTTCACTGTGCTGGGCACCAGCTCGTCCGAATCGGTTGTGCCGCAGATGATGAGCAAGCTGGAACGCGTGGGCTGCTCCAAGTCCGTGGTTGGCCTGGTCGTCCCTTCCGGCCTGACCTTCAATCCGGACGGACAGTGCATCTACTACACCATGGCAGCCATCTTCATCGCCCAGGCCACCAATACGCCGCTGACGCTGATGGACCAGGTGGTGGTGCTGGGTGTGCTGATGCTGACTTCCAAAGGCTCGGCTGGCGTCACCGGTTCCGGCTTCATTACGCTGGCTGCGACGCTGGCCTCGCTCGGCAAGATCCCGGTTGAGGGCATGGTGCTGCTGCTCGGCGTGGACCGCTTCATGTCCGAAGCACGCGCCATCACCAATACCATCGGCAACGCGGTTGGTACAATGGCCATTGCCAAATGGGTTGGCGCGATTGATATGCAGCGCGCAAACGCGATTCTGGATGGGTCGGCACAGCCGGTGCAGGTTGAAGAACCTGCCCCCGAGCTGGTCCCGCCTCCTGCTGTCGCTGCTGCCGCCTGACCGGAGCACTTCATGCAAAACACCGATGCACGCGCCCTGCTGCGCACCATGTTCGACGCCGCCGTCAGCGCTGCGCAGCCGGCCGTTTGCCTTCCGCGTCATCTGCCCGCTGCGCCAAAGGGACGTACCATCGTCATCGGTGCGGGCAAGGCAGCTGCCACCATGGCCCGCGCGCTGGAGGACAACTGGAAAGGCCCGCTGCAAGGCCTCATCGTCACGCGCTACGGCTACGCTGTACCTTGCGAACGCATCGAAGTGCTGGAGGCTGCCCACCCGGTGCCCGACGCGGCGGGCAGCGCAGCAGCGGCGCGCATCATGAACATCGTATCGGGACTGACGGAAGATGATCTGGTGATCTGCCTGATCTCAGGCGGCGGTTCTTCTCTTCTGACGATGCCGCCGAATGGCGTGACGCTGGAGGACAAGCAGGCCCTGAACAAGGCCCTGCTGGCCAGTGGTGCATCGATATCGGAAATGAACTGCATCCGCCGCCATGCCTCGGCAATCAAAGGCGGGCGGCTTGCTGCGGCCTGTCATCCGGCCCGCGTCCACACGCTGCTGATTTCGGACGTGCCGGGCGATGATCCCATGGACATCGCCTCCGGCCCAACGGTCGCCGATCCGACCACCTGCGCCGACGCGCTGTCCATCGCCACGCGCTACAACATCGCCCTGCCCGCCAGCATTGAACGCCAGCTGCGCAGCGGCGAATGCGAATCCATCAAGCCCGGCGATCCACGCCTGGCACGCGCCGAAACGCATATGATCGCCACGCCGCGCATGGCGCTGGAAGCCGCCGCTTCGGTTGCACGCCACGCAGGATGGCCTGTCCATATTCTCGGCGATGCGATTGAAGGCGAGGCGCGCGACGTCGGCAAAGTCATGTCCGGCATGGTGCGCTATGTTGCGCAGCATGGACAGCCATTCAGCAAACCCTGCATTCTGCTGTCCGGCGGCGAAACGACGGTGACCGTGCGCGGCAAGGGTCGCGGTGGCCGCAATGTCGAATTCCTGCTGTCGCTTGCCATCGCGCTGGACGGCCTGCCCGGTGTCCACGCCATCGCCTGCGACACCGATGGCGTCGACGGCCAGGACGAAATTGCCGGTGCCTTTATCGGGCCGGACACGCTCAGCCGCGCCTGGGCTGCGGGACTGCCACCAAAAGACAGTCTGGCCAACAACGATGCACACAGCTTCTTCGAGCACCTGAGCGACTCCGTCATCACCGGCCCGACGCTCACCAACGTCAACGACTTCCGCGCAATCCTGATTGCCGATTAGCGGTCGATCCGCGTCGTCATCATAATCGACGTCGTGGTGCGCTCGACGCCATCGAGTGCACCGATACGGTCGATCACCGCATCCAGCTCCTCGACCGACTCTGCCTCCACGCCTGCAATGAAATCATAGATGCCGTTCACCGAATGCAGCGTGCGAACGGGCGGCAGGCGGCGCAGCGCGCTCTCGATGGTTGGCGTCAACTTGGGCGCAGCGGTAATCATGACCAGCGCTCGCACCAGCCCCGCACGATAGTCGGCGCTGGTGCGAACCGTGTAGCCGATCACCACACCGCTCTTCTCCAGACGCTCGATTCGGCTCTGCACCGTGGTGCGCGACAAGTCCAGCCGGCGCGCCAGTTCCGTGGTCGATGCACGCGCATTCTCACGCAGGAGGTTCAGCAACTGCTGATCGATTTCGTTCATTTGCCGTCATTTTCGTCAATTTGACCAATCATACTCTACAGTTCGTCGTTCTGATTAATGCAATTTGCCGACACCCGCCGCACAATGAATCTCACTACAAGGAGAATTCAATGCGGGACGCGATCATTATCGGCGGTGGACATAACGGCTTGGTGTGCGCACATTACCTGGCCAAAGCGGGCCTGAAAGTAACGGTGCTGGAGCGGCGCGGCGTGGTCGGCGGCGCAGCCGTGACCGAGGAATTCYATCCCGGCTTCCGCAATTCGGTGGCGGCGTACACGGTGTCCCTGCTCAATCCAAAGGTGATCCGCGACATGGAGCTGCCGAAGCACGGGCTGCGGGTCGTGGAGCGTCCGCTGTCCAATTTTTTGCCGCTGAACGACAGCCAGTATCTGAAGATCGGCAACGGTAAGACAAAGGAAGAAGTGGCCAGGTTCTCGCAGCGCGATGCCGAGCGGCTGGAAGCGTACGCGGGCCAGCTCGATGTGGCAGCGGACCTGCTGCGCGACCTCGTCCTGCAAACGCCGCCGAATATGGTGCAGGGCAGCTGGATGAGCGCTCTGCCCGAATTGATCAAGGCCGGTACGCTCGGCAACCGCATGCGCAAGCTGCCCCTGTCCATGCAGCGCGAGCTGCTGGACCTGTTCACCAAGTCTGCCGGCGATTATCTGGACAGCTGGTTCGAGAGCGCGCCAATCAAGGCGGCGTATGGCTTCGACAGCATCGTCGGCAATTACGCCAGCCCCTACACACCCGGCTCGGCCTATGTGCTGCTGCATCACGTGTTTGGCGAAGTCAATGGCAAGAAAGGCGCATGGGGACACGCCATCGGTGRCATGGGCGCGATCACACAGGCCATGTCGCAGTCGGCGCAGTCGCGCGGCGTGGAAGTGCGCACCGATTGCGCCGTGCAGGAAGTGCTGCTGACGCGCGGCCGCGCAACGGGCGTTGTCACAGCCGCAGGCGAAAAGCTGGAAGCGCGTGTGGTGATCTCCAATCTCAATCCGCGCCTGCTGTACACCAAACTGGTGGACTCGGCCGTCCTGCCTGCGGACTTCCTGCGCCGCATGCAAAGCTGGCGCTGCGGGTCCGGCACCTTCCGCATGAACGTGGCGCTGTCCGAGCTGCCGGATTTCAGCTGCCTGCCTGGCAAGCAGATGGCCGAGCACCACGGCAGCGGCATCATCATCGCACCAAGCCTGGGCTATATGGAGCGCGCTTATCACGACGCACGGGCCGAAGGATGGTCGCGCAAGCCGATCATTGAAGTGCTGATTCCGTCCACGCTTGATCCAACGCTGGCGCCGCAAGGGCAGCACGTGGCGAGCCTGTTCTGCCAGCACGTAGCGCCACAACTGCCTGACGGTTCGAGCTGGGACGATCACCGCGATACCGTCGCAGACCTGATGATCGAGACAGTCAACGAATACGCCCCGAACTTCAAGCGCGCCGTGCTGGGACGGCAAATCATGAGCCCCCTCGACCTTGAGCGCACCTTCGGTCTGATTGGCGGCGACATCTTCCATGGCGCGCTCGGCCTCGACCAGCTGTTCTCCGCGCGCCCGATGCTGGGCTATGCGGATTATCGCGGTCCTATTCCCGGCCTTTACACCTGCGGCGCAGGCAATCATCCCGGCGGCGGCGTCACCGGCGCACCGGGCCATAACGCGGCGCGTGAAATCCTGCGCGACTTCCGATAGAAGCGTGCGACAATACGACAGAGATTCTTGCAATATAGGAAAAGCCACACAATAATTGCATCATTTCTTTCGGATCGCTAACGCTCATGTCCATGTCCTCGTT
>NZ_JBFRDW010000142.1:0-10657 GCF_052113985.1 Pseudoduganella sp. RAF53_2
GCGTTGAGCGTACTCAGCCTGGCCGACGATGTTCTTCCAGTCCAGGGTCGCACCAATCTCGGTAAAGCTCATGTGCTTGCCGCCCTTGGTGGTCATGTCGTTGGCCAGCTGGCCGAAGCCGAATTTGGTCAGGTTGTCGGTCAGGCCGTTCAGCAGGGCGAAGTCGTTCACTTCGACTTTGGCGCGCAGGTGAGCGGCGCGCACGGTGATCGGACCGTGTTCGGCGGTTACGGCAAAGCCATAGACCGGCGCGTCATAGTGGGTCACGGAACCGGTGCCGCCGGCGGCGACGAACAGCTTGCCGCTGCTCTTGCCGACCACGCCCTGCACGGTGACGTTGGTGTCGCCGAAGGAGTGCTGCCAGTTGATGTCGGCGCCGTCCACGCTTTCCAGCGGTTCCTGCCCGTACAGCTCGATCGGCGGACGCATCATGGTGTTGGCGTAGCCCACATTCTGGTAGTCGGAGATCAGGAAGGCCGGGATGACGGTGCGGCCGAGGCGCACGCTGGTTTCATCGTTCAGCTTGTATTTCAGGAAGGCCCAGGTCAGCTCGGTGGTGAATTGCTGGCTGGTGCTTTTGCGGCTCAGCACCTGCACGGTGGCGGACAGGTCAGGCGTTGCCTGGTAGCTGGCTTGCAGGCCGAGGTTGGTATCCAGACCCAGGCGAGGAGAATCGCCCACGCCTTCTGCCTGGTTGTAGCGGACGAACTTGACGTCGTCGGTATTGGTTTTGGCGGCTGCTACCGTGCCGAAACCACTGATGCTCAGGTTGCCGTCGCCCAAGATACCCGCCTGTGCCGACAGCGAAGCGGCGGCTGCCAGGACGGATGCGACGATAAATTTCATCTTCATAAGTGGTGATCCATGGTTGTTTTATATGATTTTGTCCGCACGGTCGTACTGTTTTTCTTGTGCGACGCGACAGTGCAGGACTGCCGTTCCCTCGGCAGTTGCTCACGATAAATGAAATGGCTTGCATTCTGAAACTAGTTTCAGTGAACTAGTAGGGTTTTACTAATTTTTGTAGACATTTATGCGACATTTCATTACAACAATTGCACTGTTGCGGTGCATGAATTATTGCCCTAACAAGGCAATGAAATTACGGTGGCAGGGATTACAATAACGGCTTCTTTTCCCATCTTTGCACGAGAAAAATACAATGGCCGTCAACTCCCCAATCCCTGTCGCCTCCGAACTGAAACCTGTCGCCGGTATCGAGATCGGCTACGCTGAAGCGGGCATCAAGAAACCGAACCGCAAGGACGTACTGGTCATGAAACTGGCCGATGGCGCCACGGTGTCGGGTGTGTTCACGCTGAACCGTTTTTGCGCTGCACCAGTGCAGATCTGCAAGGAGAATCTGGCGGCAGTGAAGGGCGGCGCCAAGCCGATCCGCGCCCTGATGGTCAACACCGGCAACGCCAACGCGGGCACCGGTGAAGCGGGCATGGCCAATGCGCGCGCTACCTGCGCTGCGCTGGCAAGTGAACTGGGCTGCGATGCACAGCAGATTCTGCCGTTTTCCACCGGCGTGATCCTGGAGCCGCTGCCGGTCGAGAAGATCAAGGCCGGCCTGCCAAAAGCCGTGCAGAACCTGAAGTCCGATAACTGGTTCAACGCTGCCGAAGCCATCATGRCCACGGATACCCAGCCGAAAGCCGGCTCGCGTACCGTGCAGATCGGTGGCCATACCGTGAATCTGACCGGCATCTCCAAGGGCRCCGGCATGATCAAGCCGAATATGGCGACCATGCTGGGCTATCTGGCCTTCGACGCCAAAGTGGCGCAGCCGGTGCTGGACGTCTTGACCAAGGAAGCCGCTGACCAGAGTTTCAACTGCATCACCATCGATGGCGACACTTCCACCAACGACTCCTTCATGATCATCGCTACCGGCGCCGGTACGCTGGAAGTGAACTCGGTCGATTCGCCGGAATACAAGGCGCTGGCCGCTGCGGTGAACGAGTTGTCCCTGTTCCTGGCTCAAGCCATCGTGCGTGACGGCGAAGGCGCGACCAAGTTCATGACGATCGCCGTGGAAGACGGTAAGAACGCGGAAGAATGCCGCAAGATCGCGTATTCCATCGGTCACTCGCCACTGGTTAAAACTGCCTTCTTCGCTTCCGATCCTAATTTGGGCCGCATCCTGGCAGCCATTGGCTATGCCGGCGTGGATGACCTGGATGTCAGCAAGATCAACCTGTATCTGGACGATGTGTGGGTGGCCAAGGACGGCGGCCGCAACCCGGACTACAAGGAAGAAGATGGCCAGCGCGTGATGAAGCAGAGCGAAATCACGGTACGCGTGAAGCTGGCGCGCGGCGCGGCCAAGGCGACCGTGTACACCTGTGACCTGTCCCACGACTACGTTTCCATCAACGCCGACTACCGCTCCTGATGGCTACCCAGCTTGAGCAATTCCTGAAGCGCGCCGAAGCCGTACTGGCGCGCGTGGAAGCCATCCTGCCGCCCGCACCTCCCGCGCCGGACTGGAGCGCCGCCACGGCTTTCCGCTGGCGCAAGCGCAAGGGCTTGGCGGAGGGCGGCTGGCTGCAGCCGGTGCGCCATCCTGCCGCCATCGCGCTCAACGATTTGCAGCATGTTGGGCCACAAAAGACGCAGATCGAGCAAAATACGCGGCAGTTCGTGCAAGGCAAGCCAGCCAATAATGTGCTGCTGACGGGCGCGCGCGGCACTGGCAAGTCTTCGCTGATCAAGGCGTGCCTGAATCAGTTTGCTGCTGATGGCTTGCGCCTGATCGAAGTGGACAAAGCCGATCTGGCCGATTTGCCGGACATCGTCGACCTGGTCGCGGGGCGTCCTGAGCGCTTCGTCGTGTTCTGTGACGACTTGTCCTTTGAGGAAGGCGAGGGCGGCTACAAGGCGCTAAAAGTGGCGCTGGATGGCTCGGTTGCCGGCCACGCCGACAATCTGCTGATCTACGCGACCTCCAACCGCCGCCATCTGCTGCCGGAGCGCTTCAGCGACAACGCAGGCACCACGCATGACGACGACGGCGATCTGCATCCGGGCGAAACGGTGGAAGAGAAGATTTCCCTGTCTGAGCGCTTCGGGCTATGGTTGTCCTTCTATCCCTTCAAACAGGACGATTACCTCGGCATCGTCGCGCATTGGCTGGCATCTTTCGGCTGCTCGGCCGAACAGATCGCGGAGTCGCGTGCCGACGCCCTGCGCTGGGCGCTGCAGCGCGGTTCACGCTCGGGCCGCGTGGCCTGGCAGTTTGCGCGTGATTACGCGGGAAAGCATTGAATGAGCAATCCGATAGATGTGGCCGTGGGTATTCTGATGAAGCCCAACGGCGATGTGCTGCTGGGCAGCCGTCCCGAAGGCAAACCGTATGCGGGCTACTGGGAATTCCCGGGCGGTAAGGTCGATCCGGGCGAAACCATCCTGGAAGCCTTGAAGCGCGAGTTCATGGAAGAACTGGGCGTGCGCGTGCTCAGCGCAGAGGAGTGGTGCGGCGTCGAGCACGTGTATGAACACGCGCACGTGCGCCTGCATTTCTTCATCAGCCGAGAGTGGGAAGGCGAGCCGCAGAGCCTGGAAGGCCAGGCATTTGCATGGCAAGGGGAGGTCGGTGTAGAGCCGCTGCTGCCAGCCACCATTCCATTGCTGGAGTGGCTGGACCGCGTGCGTTACTGACCCGTCGGGTTGGTTTCGTCCTCGGGGTCCGGTGCGGAGCCGGGGACGCGGTACTTCTCTTCGGCCCAGGCGCCGAGGTCGATTTGTTTGCAGCGTTCGGAACAGAACGGACGGTATTTATTGGCTTCGGTCCACTCCACTTTTTTGTGGCAGGTGGGGCATTCAACTACAGTAGGCATGGCTTAGAAATTACAGAGGGTGAGCTCGAATGGTACATCTTCTTCCAGCGGCTTGGGTTTCAGATCGCCGCCCTGGCTGGTAAAGCGTACCCACAGCATATATTTGTTGGCCGAGATTTCCGGGATGGCGCCCATCGCTTCATCCACACTCAGGCGCAGCATCTGGTACACCTTCCCCTGCAACATCTGCTGGTAACTTCCTGCATTGGCAATCATTTTCACCGGACCGCCCGAGTCGCGCAACAGGCGCAGCACCAGGGCCAGCGCATCGAACAGGGGCGCCAGCGGCGCAAACCAGCCCGCGATATCGTTGAAACGGTACTCCGCCGGGCGCTTCTGCCAGGCGTAGTAAGAAGGCAGGTCGAATTCGCAGGCGCCGCCAGGAATGATGGTGCGGCCGCGGATGCTCATCAGCCATTCATTGTCGCGCACATTCTGGCCGGTCTTGCCTTGTGCGGCAACCAGGGCGCTGGAAACGGCATCCACTTCGGCCAGGATGGCGTCCAGCATATCGGCCTGGACATTGGGATTGGAACGGTAGCCCAGCAGGCTTTGGCGCTGGCGCTCCAGTTCCTGCAGCAGATCGGATTTCAGGTCGGCACGGCCGGCCACTTCCAGCATGTCGAAGATCGTTGCGAGGGCTACGTGATGCTGCATCGGATGTTCCTGATGCACAAAGAACTTGAATTTCTCGTACAGGTCCTCCAGGCGCAGCAAGGTGCGAATGCGCTCGTTGAAAGGATAYTCGTAGACGATCAAAATGACATCCCTTTTATAAACCTGTAAGAATCACGTGATTCTGAACCATGCGAAGCAAAAATACAAACGTTGCTAACGTATTGTTATCTTTCTTTCGGAAAAATCCAGATAAAGTTGATGTAAACGATCAATTTTCGGCGGTAAGTCCTCGATTTTGCCGCCGTTTTCGATAATATCGTCCGCCGCCGCGAGGCGTATTGGACGGGCTACCTGGGCCGCCATAATGGCCCGAACTTGTTCTTCCGGCAATCCATTGCGCGCCATGACGCGGCTCAGCTGGACCTCTTCCGGGCAGTCCACCACCAGCACGCGGTCGACGCGGTCTTTCCAGGTGCCGGACTCGACCAGCAGGGGGACGTCGAAGATGGTGTAGGGGCCGGTGGCAATTGCCGCGGCAGCGGCCACGGCGTCGCGGATGCGGGGATGGAGGATGGCCTCCAGGCGGCGCTTGGCGTCCGGTTCGCGGAATACCAGTTCGCGCATTTTGGCGCGGTCCATGGCGCCCTGGGAATCCGCCATCTCGACGCCGAACTCGGCAATGACCGCGGGCATGGCCGCGCCGCCGGGCGCGGTCAGGCTGCGGGCGATCTGGTCGGTGTCGACAATGGTGACGCCCCGCTCGGCAAACAGGCGGGCAACGACGCTCTTACCGCTGCCGATGCCGCCCGTCAGGCCGACGGTGAAGCGTCCGGACATATCAGCCGCCGGTCACGCCGCGCAGCACGGCGCTGATCTGTTCGCCGAACAGCATGGCCAGCACGCCCGCACCCGCCAGGTAAGGGCCAAAAGGAATCTGGGTGTGGCGGCCTTTGCGCTCCACGATCATGATCGTAATGCCCACGACGGCGCCCACCACGGACGACAGCAGGATAATCGCCGGCAGCATTTGCCAGCCCATCCAGGCGCCCAGCGCAGCCAGCAGCTTGAAGTCGCCATAGCCCATGCCTTCGCGGCCGGTCGGCAGTTTGTAAGCCCAGTAGATGGTCCACAGCGCCATGTAGCCGGCGGCGGCGCCGATCACGGCGTCTTTCAACGGCACATAGGTGGCGTTCACGTTCATCAATAGGCCCAGCCAGAGCAGGGGATAGGTCAGATCGTCCGGCAGCAGCTTGGTGTCGGCATCGATGAACGTCATGGCAATCAGCAGCCAGCCAAACACCAGAGCAGCCATGCCCGCGTAGCCGGAGCCGAATTTCCACACCAGCGCGGCGGACAGGATGGCGGTCAGCGATTCGATGATCGGGTAGCGCGCCGATACCGGCGCCTTGCAGCTGCTGCAGCGGCCGCGCAGCACCAGCCAGCTGATGACCGGAATGTTTTCCAGTGCCGTGATCTGGTGGCCGCAATGCGGGCAAGCCGAACGCGGCGCGATCAGGTTATAGCGGTCCGTATGCGGCAGGGGCTTGCCTGCCTCGTCGGCAATGTAATTGTCCATTTCACGCTGCATCATCTTGGGCAGCCGGTAGATCACCACATTGAGGAAGCTGCCTACCAGCAGACCCAGGATTGCTGCCACGATGGCAGCGGCCATCGTAGCGGGCGGAGAAAACAGCGCGAAGGTTTCTTGCATTGAGTGTCCTTAAACAACCGAACCGAGTTTGAAGATAGGCAGATACATTGCAACCACCAGGCCGCCAATCAGCACGCCCAGGATCACCATGATCGCTGGTTCCATCAGGCTGGACAGCGAAGCCACGGCGTCGTCCACTTCTTCTTCGTAGAAGTCAGCCACCTTGCCCAGCATCGAATCGAGTGCGCCGGATTCTTCGCCGATGGCGACCATCTGGGTCACCATGCTGGGGAAGACTTCCGCATTCTGCATTGCCACGGTCAGGCTGACACCAGTCGAAACTTCGGTCTGGATTTTGCGAGTCGCATCCAGGTACACGGCGTTACCGGCTGCGCCACCCACCGAATCCAGCGATTCAACCAGTGGCACACCAGCGGCGAACATGGTGGACAGGGTACGCGTCCAGCGCGCGATGGTGGCCTTGCGGATCACCTCACCGAAAACAGGCAAACGCAGCAGCAGGCGGTCCATGGTCTGCTGCATTTTCAGCGAGCGTTTCCAGGACTGGAAGAAGAAGTACAGGCCGGCGCCCAGGCCACCAAAGATGATGTACCAATACTTCACGAAGAACTCGGAAATATTCATCACGAGTACGGTCGGCGCGGRCAGATCGGCGCCAAAGCTGGTGAACACTTCCTTAAATGCCGGCACCACCCAGATCATGATCACGGCGGTCACGATGAAGGCCACCGCCAGAATCGATACTGGATAAGTCAGTGCCGACTTGATCTTGGCCTTCATGGCCAGCGTCTTTTCCTTGTAGATCGCCAGGCGGGTCAGGAGGTCTTCCAGAATACCGGCCTGTTCACCGGCGGCTACCAGGTTGCAGAACAGCGGATCGAAGTAGAGCGGGAACTTGCGAAAAGCCTGGTTCAGCGAAGTACCGGTCTCGATATCCGAACGCAGGTCAAGAATCAGTTTGGACACGGAAGGATTCGCATGACCCTTGCCCACGATGTCGAACGCCTGCAGCAGCGGCACGCCGGCTTTCATCATGGTGGCCAGCTGGCGGGTGAAGAGGGTGATGTCCTTGTCGGTGACCTTCTTGCCGGAGCGGTAGACCTTCTTCTTTACCTTGGTAACCATGATGCCCTGGCGGCGCAGGGTCACATTGACCACCGCCTCGCCACCGGCGCGCAGTTCGCCGCGCACGGTCTTGCCGGTCTTGTCCTTGCCTTCCCAGGCGAAGACAGATTCTTTTACATTGCCCGCGTTTGCCATATTCGTGGTTCCTATTCGTTGGTGCAGCCCAGCACTTCTTCCAGGCTGGTCAAGCCGTTCCTGACCTTGACGAGGCCCGATTGCCGCAGCGATTTCACGCCTTCGGCTTCGGACTGGGCGGCAATCTGCATTGCATTGCCATTGGACAGAATCAATGCTTCGATCGCGGGCGTGATCGGCATGATCTGGTAGATACCGACCCGGCCTTTGTAGCCGGAGCCGTTGCAGCGTTCACAGCCCACCGGGCCGTAAGGTTTCCAGCTGCCATCCAGGTCTTCCTCCTTGAAGCCGGCCTTCAGCAGCAGCTCGGGCGAAATATCGACCGGCTGCTTGCAGGTGCAAAGGCGGCGCGCCAGGCGCTGCGCCGTGATCAGGATGACGGAGGAAGCGATATTGAAGGGCGCAATGCCCATGTTCATCATACGCGTGAGGGTCGACGGCGCATCGTTGGTGTGCAGGGTGGAGAACACCATGTGACCGGTCTGCGCGGCCTTGATCGCAATGTCGCCCGTTTCCAGGTCACGGATCTCACCAACCATGATGATGTCCGGGTCCTGGCGCAGGAAGGCTTTCAGCGCGACCGGGAAGGTCAGGCCCGCCTTGTCGTTCACGTTAACCTGGTTCACGCCGGGCAGGTTGATCTCGGCCGGGTCTTCCGCGGTGGAGATATTGATGCCGGGCTTGTTCAGGATGTTCAGGCAGGTGTATAGCGACACGGTCTTGCCGGAGCCGGTCGGGCCGGTTACCAGCACCATGCCGTATGGGCGCTGGATCGCGTCCAGCAGCAGTTCCTTCTGGTCAGGGTCGTAGCCAAGCGAATCGATACCCATCTGGGCCTGGGTCGCATCCAGAATACGCATCACGCACTTTTCGCCGAACAGGGTCGGCAGGGTCGAGATACGCAGGTCGATGGTCTTGGTGGCCGAAACGACCAGGCGCATGCGGCCGTCCTGTGGCACGCGCTTTTCGGAGATGTCCAGCTTGGCCAGCACCTTGATACGCGAGATCAGCTTTTCCTTGATGCCGATCGGTGGCTGGGCGTGTTCCATGAGCACACCGTCGACGCGGAAGCGGATGCGGTAGAACTTTTCGAATGGTTCGAAATGCAAGTCTGATGCACCCATGTTAACGGCGTCCATCAGCATCTTGTTCAGGAAGCGCACGATCGGCGCATCTTCCACTTCGGTTGCCGCGTCGGCTGCGGCTTGCGATGGCGCGGCTTCCGATTCCTCGGCGAACTCGATGTCGGCTTCATCGCCTGACATATCGTGCAGACTTTGTTCCGAGGACTTGCCGAGGTCGGCCAGCAGCTTGACCAGGGTGTCATGCGGCACCACCACCGGTTCCACCGAGGATTCGGTCTGGAACTTGATCTGGTCCAGTGCCTGCGTATTGGTCGGATCGGAGATGGCAACCGCCATCTTGTTGCCGCGTTTGGTCAGCGCAATTACGCGCTGGCTGAACATCAGCTTGGGATCGATGATCTTTTGCGGCAGCAGGTCGAGATTGAAGGCCGCCAGATCCAGCATGGGATAGGCGAACGTCTCGGAGCAGAACAGCGCCAGATCGCGCGCATTGATGGTGCCGCTGGACAGCAGCACGTCAATGAAGGGCTGCTTCTCGGTCTGCGACTTCTTTTGCAGCGCATCCGCCTGCGGGGCGGTGAGACGCCCGGCTTGCATCAATGCCCGCGCCAGCCCCGACATAGGAGTGCCTGACGTCGAGTTGGGTTGGACTGCTGCCATAGGAGCGCGCTATCTATCTAGTGAAAGGATGTCTACGATCCCCGGATGATGCCTGCGGGCATCATTTTTGTAAAGCGAAGGACTCTAGAGTGCGCGCCTCAGGCCTTAGGGCGTCGCAATTTCACTACTTTGATGGCCTGATCGTGGACTTGCACCACCTCGATGATGCACTGGCCGACTTTTAAACTGATTGGTGCTTCCGGAATATCCTGCAGCAGTTCGAGCAGCATGCCATTCAGTGTTTTCGGCCCATCCAGCGGAAAGTTTAAACCTAAGCGCTTATTGATGTCACGCAAAGGCGTGGTGCCTTCCAGCAGGCACTCGCCGTTGGCATCCCAGCCGAAGCTGTCGGCGCGCGTGGCGCTTGGCGTGGAGGTGGTGAACTCGCCAATCATTTCTTCGATGATGTCATCCAGCGTGACCAGGCCCTGCACCTCGCCGTATTCATCAACGATGATGGCCAGCCGCTCCTTGTTCTCCTGGAAGTTCTGCAGGGCGGCAAAGGCGGCCGTGTCTTCCGGCATGAAATAAGGCTCGCTGAGGAGGGCGCGGAAATGGTCGTTGGTCAGTTCGTCTTCTTCATTCAGCAGCGCCACGGCCTTGCGCACGTGGAGAATGCCGAGGATCTGGTTGATCTCGCCATCGTAGACGGGCAGCTTGTTGTGATAGCAGGTGGTGAGCTGGGCCTTGATATCTTCCACTGGCACGGCCAGGTTCAGGGCTTCGATCTGGGCGCGCGGGGTCATGATGTCCTCGACCGAAATGGTATCCAGATCGAACAGATTCATCAGGATGCTCTTGTGCTTCTGCGGGATGAAGGCGCCATTCTCGATCAGCACCGAGCGCAGTTCATCGGGCGACAGGCGGGCCTCCTCGGCCGCACCAGCCGGCTTCACGCGCGCCAGGCGCAGCAGGGTATTTACGAACAGATGCACAAACCAGATCAGCGGCTTGGCGGCCGACAGCAAAGGACGCAGCACGAAAGAGGCGGGCAGCACAATCTGGTCCGCATAGCGCGCGCCGATGATCTTCGGCGAAATCTCGGCCAGCACGATCAATATGAAGACTACAAGACCTGTTGAAATAAGGATCACGTGCTCTTCCAGGCCGAACTGGGTAATCGCGATCGCGGTCACGAGCGCGATGGCCATTGCATTGATCAGGGTATTGGCGATCAGGACCAGGGACAGCAGCTGCTCGGTCCGCTGCAGCAGCCACAGCGTCGCGATCGCGCGTTTGGAGCCACGTTTAGCCTGGTGGCGCAGGCGGAATCGATTGGCCGCCATCAAGGCGGTTTCGGCCATGGCGAAGAAGGCCGAGGCGAGAATCAGGAAGGCAAGGGCAGCGAATTGCGCCCACAAGGGAACATTATCCAAGGGAGGYCAAAGGGAACCGGAGAAGCCCCCGATTCTACAGTATTTAATTTGGGGTCAGGTACGAAATGCTACATGGGTTCGCCTGCGCCGAAGCGGCCTCATGTAGCATTTGGTGCCTGACCCTATAATGGCGTGATGGAG